>JANNFW010000690.1:0-2036 GCA_031380235.1 Rhodoferax sp.
CCTGCATCACGTCACACCGACAGAAGCGTGGGCCAGCATGCAACGCGACTTTGGTTTTGACGCCGAGGATCTGCGCGGTTTCATGCTCAACGGCCTGGACGCAGCATGGATCGATGACAGCACCCGCCGCCAGTGGACCAGGGAATGGAGCCAACGCTTTGACGACCTTCTGGACTCCGATTCAAGCGCCGATTCACCTCAAAAAGGAAATTCAACATGCTAAGAACTCTTGCACTCTCTCTGACCACGCTTGTTGGTGTCACCGTGGCGGTCAACGCCCACGGGCAGCCCGCTTGGCCTACCGCGAAACCAGTCTCCATCATCGTGCCCTTCAGCGCCGGCGGCAGCTTGGACACCACCACGCGCCTGATCGCCCAAAGTCTCTCCGTGCGCCTGGGGCAAAGCGTGGTGGTGGACAACGCCACAGGCGCGGGTGGCGTGGTGGGCATCAGCAAGGCTATTGCTGCAGCACCCGATGGTTACAACCTGATCATGGCGGGGGATTCGCCCTTCGCATCACCCGTGGTCGCTGGCAAATCCCCGTACCGATTTGATGTGCTCAATGAACTGGTGCCGGTGGTGCTGGTCAACACCGCGCCCATGATCCTGGTCGCCCACCCCTCCGTGCCCGCCAACAATTTGACCGAGCTGCTGGCCTACGCCAAAAAGAACCCCGGCAAGCTCAACTACGCCAGCTCGGGCATTGGCACCATCCCTCATTTGGCAACGGAGATGATCAAGGCCCGTGCCGGCGTGCACATGGTGCACATCCCCTACCGAGGTGCGGCGCAAATCGCCAATGACGTAGCGGGCAAGCAAGTGGACTTGGCCTTGATGATCAGCGCATCGGCCTTACCGCACATTCAATCCAAAGCCATCAAGGCGCTGGCCGTCACGGGTGATGCGCGGCTGGCGAGCTTGCCAGACGTACCCACCGTGGCAGAAGCAACCGGCTTCAAGGGCTTCAATGTGGTGAGTTGGGCCGGGCTGTATGCACCTGCCAAAACACCGCCTGCCGTTGTGCAACGACTGGCTCAGGAAGTCACAGAGGTGCTCAAGACGGATGCAGTACGCAACAAGTTGCTTGACCAAGCAATCGTGCCGCGCGGTGGCACGCCCGACGCATTCACGGGCTTCATTCAGCAAGATCGGGCGCAATTTACTGAAGTTTTGAAAACGGTGTCGCTGAATCCCTAAGGGCGAGTTTTTCGTATCAGCGCAACCGATCCAACGCGCGCTCCGCATCGCGTTGACGGTCGCGGGCACGGCGAATCTCAAAATCAAGATCGCGCAGCGCCTCGCGTGCGCGTCGGCGGTCTTCGTCGTTGGGGGCGGCACGCAGGCGATCTTCGGCACCGTTGATGTTGCTCTCGAGGTTTCGCACGGCCTGACGCGCATCAAACACATCACGTCCCAGCCTGAACCGACGGCGAAACTCACCATCCACAGGGATCGGGCAGACGCCGCTGTAACTGCCACCTTTGAGACCCAACGGCACCGCTTTCTCAATCTGGCAGAACTGCAGCAAACCCTGATCACGCCCCTGCAAGTAGCGCGGCGTATCCACCGTCACTTTCGCCTCGGCGCAATCTTTTACGCGGGCATCAAGCTTGGACAGCGCGGCACCCTCCAGCCCATCACGTAAACCCACATCGCTCCAGTTGGCCACTTTGCATTCGTCGGCAGACATCGTGGCGCAGCCGTTGAGCAGTGCGCTCAATGCCAAGACTAGGAACAAGAACAAACGCCAACCGAGGACTTTCATAGGTCAACGCAGTTTACCGAAGCGGGTCAAAAGACTCAAGCGTCGGGCACCTTCTGCGTCGATCGAAAGGAATTGCATTACACTTGCAATACATCACCTTGAACGGAGTTCGCCTATGAAAACCGCCACCCTGCCCGCCGTGCGAGTCGCCCCGGAAGTCCGCGAATTGGTTGAGTCGGTGCTCAAAGAGGGCGAGAGCCTCTCCACGTTCATCGAAGAAACGATGAAAAAGCAGGCGCAGTGGCGCAAGGAGGATGAGGCGTTTTATGCG
>JANNFW010000727.1:0-2865 GCA_031380235.1 Rhodoferax sp.
ATGCCTCCCACCCATAGAGCTGCGCCGATGACATTGAAGAAGCTGAACTTGGAGCGCGTCATCTCCGCCACGCCAGCGACAAATGGGGCGAAGGTGCGCAGAAACGGCATGAAGCGGGCTGCGATGATGGTGATACCGCCGTACTTTTCGTAAAACTCGTGCGCCTGGTTGAAGGCTCTTTTGTTGAACCAGCGCGTTTTTTCCCACTGAAACACCTTGGGCCCAAAGTAGCGCCCGATGCTGTAGTTGCACTGGTCGCCCAGCACCGCTGCGACAAACAGCAAGCCAACCGCCAGGGGGTAACTCATCAGGCCAACACCGCACATCGCCCCCACCACAAAAAGAAGCGAATCCCCGGGAAGAAACGGCATGACCACCACGCCCGTTTCCACAAAAATGATCACGAACAGCAGTGCGTAAACCCAAGGGCCGTAGCTGGTGACGAAGGCCTCAAGATGCTTGTCAACATTCAGGATGAAATCGAACAGATAGGCGAATAGTTCCATGGACGCGGATTATCGCTGTCTCATCCGGCACCTCCAGTGCAAACCCTCAAACAGCGCAGTACTTTTCCTGAATTTCGGCGTCCGCCAGCAGGTCAGTACCGGTGCCGTGGTGCACGATCTTGCCCTGCTCAAGGATGTAGGCGCGATCCGAAATTTTCAGAGCGCGCTCCACGTTTTGCTCCACCAGCAGAATCGTCGTGCCTTGCTGTTTCATGCGGGCAAACAGCTCAAACATTTCGTCGACCAGCAACGGCATGATGCCCTCAGAAGGTTCGTCCATCAGGATCATGCGAGGCTTGGCCATCATGGCGCGCGCAATCGCCAGCATTTGCTGCTCCCCGCCGGAAAGCGATGTGCCGTCTTGCTGCAAGCGCTCCTTCAAACGCGGAAAGGTTTGGGCAATTTCATCCACCATCGCATTCATTTCACCGCGCTTGGCGCTGGCAAGCAGACCCAGCTGAAGATTTTCAAGCACCGTCAATCCCGCCACAATGCGCCGCTCTTCGGGCACGTAGGCCAAGCCCAGGTGGTAGCGCGCATGCGGTGGCAAGCTCAAGAGGTCTCGGCCATCAAAGCTCACTTGACCCTTGCACTTTTCGAGCAGGCCCATGATGGTGCGTAATGTGCTGGTTTTACCCGCACCATTGCGCCCCATCAGGGTGACGATCTCACCACGATTCACTTCAAAACTGAGTCCCTGAATGACATGGCTGTGGTCGTACCAGGCGTTGAGTTGGTCTACTTTGAGCATGTTCGCTTTTAACCTTGTCCCAAGTAGACCCGCTTGACCTCCGCATTGCTGCGGATCTCGTCTGGATTGCCATCGGCCAGCAGCTCGCCATGGTGCAGCACCACCAGACGTTTGCACAGGCCCATCACCATCTTCATTTTGTGTTCTACCAGTATCACTGTGCGCTCTTGCGCCAGTTGCAGGATGAGCGTCATCATCACACTGGTTTCCTGCGGCGACATGCCTGCGGTAGGTTCGTCCATCAAAAGCAGTTTGGGCTCGCACGCCAGCGCCATCGCAACTTCAAGCGATCGCTGTTGACCATGCGCCAGATCGCCCGCGAGCTTGTTGCGACTGGCACTTAAACCCACACGCATGAGCAACTCATCGGCACGCTGTATCAAGGTCAAATAATTTTGACGCGCACGCAGAATCTGAAATTTGGACACCTGCATTTGCAGGGCCACCCGCACGTTTTCATGCGCACTCAACTGCTTGAACACATTGGTGATCTGAAAACTCTTGGCAATGCCGATGCGCGCGTAGTCGTGTGCTGCCAGCGCGGTGATGTCCTGCCCCTCAAACAGCACCTGCCCACTGCTGACCGGCACGCCACCGCTGATGACGTTGAAGAAGGTGCTTTTGCCGGCACCATTGGGGCCGATGATGGCCGTCAACTCGCCTGTGCGAAAGGCCACATTGATGTTTTGCAGCGCCTTGAACTTGCCAAACTGCCGCGAGACAGCACGCGCTTCGAGGATCGGCGTGCCACTCATAGCAGACCTGCCTGGTCTGCCCGGCGCAGCTTCCAGCGATCAAACTGATGCAGCAGCGTGCCCCAAATGCCCTTGGGGAAAAACAGCACAAAGATCATGAAGATGATGCCTACCGCGCCCATCCAATACTTGGTCAGGTTCGTCACCACGTCTTCCAAATAGAGGAATACCGCCGCGCCCACAAAGGGCCCAAAGAAAGTGCCCATTCCGCCCAGCAAGCACATCATGATGGCTTGGCCAGACTGCAAATAGTGCAGTGAATCGATGGGCACAATCGACAAGTGCAATGCCCGCAACCCGCCTGCAAGGCCGCAAATACCAGCAGACAGCACAAATACCAGCAACTTCGCACGGGCCACGTTGTAGCCACACGCCACCGCGCGCTTTTCATTCTCTCGTATGGCCTCAATCACTGCACCAAATGGAGAATTGAGAACGCGGGAGACGAACCACAGCGCTAGCGCGACAAATACCAGAATGACGTAATACTTGTTCAGCGGATTGAGAAAGTCGATACTCATTCCAGGCAGATTGATGCTCTCGACCCTCACTCCGCGTAGACCGTTTTCACCACCCGTCCAGGCTTCCGCCTTGTAGAAAACGTAGTAAACAATTTGCGCAAGCGCCAACGTCACCATGGAGAAGTAGATGCCGCGCGTGCGAATCGCCAAGAAGCCGATGACCAGCCCGGCAAAGCATGATGCCGCGATACCCACCAAGATGGCCGCCCACCACGGCCAGCCAGCATGCACCACAGCAATGCCCGTCAGATAACCGCCGACACCTAAAAATGCAGCAGGCCCAAACGACAGCATGCCCGTGTAGCCAAACAGCAAGTTAAAGCCCACGGCAT
>JANNFW010000728.1:0-3500 GCA_031380235.1 Rhodoferax sp.
AGGCCATGGCGTGGGCAGCTTCACGGCCACCGTCAAGCGGCTTGAAGGCCCCACGGCGGACAAAACCTTTGGCACGGGCAACAGCAGCAATCCGCATCAGGAATTCTTGCTGTGGGGGGTTGAGCTGGGTGTGCTGGGGCCGATGTTGCTGGTCGGCTTGATCGTCAGTGTCTACCGCGATATCCGCCACTTTGCAACGCCCGTGGCACGCAGTACTTTAAGCGTTTTGGTGGCGATGACCATCGCCTGCATGCTCAACTCAGCTCTGTACGATGCCTTGATTGGCGACTTTTTTGTCGTCACGCTCGGCCTGCTGATGGCGTTAGGCATTCGCACGCGAGAAGTGCGAGGTAACGCATGAGCCCACCCACCGTCACATCATCCATCGGCCTGCTCGCCCGCCTCAAGCGCCTGCTGCCCTACTTCGGCGGGTTGCGTGGCACCTGGGCGATTGTTGCGCTCGGGGCGATTGTGGGAGCGGCTACCGAGCCCATGATCCCCGCCCTGCTCAAGCCCTTATTGGACAATGGCTTTGCGCAAGGCAAGCTGGAGATTTGGACGATACCTGCTGCGCTTTTGCTGCTGTTTGGCGTGCGCGGGCTGGCGGGCTACGTCTCGCAAATCGGCCTGACCAAAATCACCAACCACGGCCTGTTGGCGATGCGCCGCGCGATGTTTGACAAAATTTTGTCGTCGCACCTGAAGCTGTTTACCGATCAAAGTTCCAGCGCGCTGTCCAACACGCTGGTGTATGAAGTGCAGACCGGCTCGGTCATGCTGGTCAACTCGATGTTGAGCTTGACGCGTAACGCCCTCACCCTGCTGGCGCTCACCACGTACCTCTTTTATTTGAACTGGAAATTGACGCTGATCGTCGCCGCCATCTTCCCCGCCGTGGCCTGGGTGATGCGCGTGTTGACCAAGCGCCTGCACCGCCTGACCAAGGCCAATCAGGATGCCACCGACAGCCTGGCCTACGTGGTCGAAGAGAACGTGCTGGCCCACCGCGATGTCCGTCTGCATGGCGCGCAGGCCGCGCAGGCCGAGCGGTTCGACGGGCTGAGCGATGCGCTGCGCCGCCTTGCGATGAAGTCCACCGTCGCCGGTGCGGCGATGACGCCCATCACGCAAATGCTCGCCGCCGTGGCGCTGTCTGCCGTGATTTCGGTGGCATTGATTCAAAGTGCCAGCAGCGGCACGTCGGTCGGCGGTTTTGTGGCGTTTGTGACCGCCATGCTGATGATCGTCGCGCCGATTCGCCAGCTCTCCGAAGTCTCCAGCCCCATCACGCGCGGGCTGGCGGCGCTGGAGCGCGGGCTGGATTTGATCGATGCCACACCGCGCGAAACCGAGGGCAGTTTTACCCTCACGCGGGCGCGGGGCGACATCCGCTTCGAGCATTTGAGTGTGCAGTTCGCACCGGATACCCCGCCCGCGCTGATGGACGTGAATCTCATCATCCAACCCGGCGAAACCGTCGCGCTGGTAGGCGCATCGGGCGCGGGAAAAACCACCCTGGTTAACCTGCTGCCGCGCTTTGTCGATGCCAGCGCGGGCCAGGTGCTGCTGGACGGTACCGACGTGCGCGAGTGGACATTGCAATCGCTTCGCGCCCAGTTTGCCGTGGTCAGCCAGCATGTGGTGATGCTCAACGACAGCATCGCCGCCAACGTGTCGCTCGGGTTACCCGTTGACCGCAACCGGGTCACTCAGTGCCTGGACGGTGCGCATCTTTCGAGTTTGCTGGAGGGCCTGCCGCAGGGCATCGATACGCTATTGGGCCACAACGCGATGCAACTTTCAGGCGGCCAGCGCCAACGCCTGGCGATTGCCCGCGCGATGTACAAAGATGCGCCGATCCTCATTCTGGACGAAGCCACCTCCGCGCTGGACACCGAGTCCGAACGCGCGGTGCAAGACGCGCTCAAAGTCCTCATGCAAAACCGCACCACCCTCGTCATCGCCCACCGCCTCTCCACAGTTCGCCACGCCGACCGAATCATCGTCATGACCGCTGGGCAGATCGTAGAAACTGGCAATCACGAAACCCTGATCCAACAAGATGGCCAGTATGCGCGGCTGTACCAAATGGGGATGCAGACGGGAGGAATGGTTTGATTTTGCGCAAGTTGTTGTGCTATAATTTATATAGCTAATTGTGCATGATATCCGAGAGCTAGAGGCCAATTCGATTATGATTTTCGACAAAACCCCGTTTTTGCCTCATTTTTAGCTCGGTTTTGGCAATAATCACTACAATTGTGGTAAACACTGCTGCTTGAATGGACGCTGGCTTGGGCGGATTGAATCCTCCCCACGCTGTACAATTTTTCATGCGTAAAGTCCTGCTCATCCTCGCCCTTTTAACGCACCTCGCCGTCAGTGCACAGCAAGCTGCGCCACCTTTCAAGAAAGTGGCCATCATTTCGCTGATTGGGGATCAGTTGTCGGTTGACAACTACCGTGAAAGAGTGGGCACAAGAATTGACACGAATGCCCGCGAGGTCATTGCCTTGCAAAGCCCTGTTTTTGATCACACCGCACTGCTTGCCACCGCACAGGCGGCATCTAAGCTGATGTCCAGCGTGAGCTTCCTGCCGTTGAGCGTGCCCAAATCAGGCAGCCTACTTGATCCGAATCTCCTGCTGCAGGACAAAACAAAGCCATTTGACGGTGCCGCATTGGAAGCGCTGCAAAAACAGGGGTTTGATCACCTGCTGGCTATCACAAAACACAGTGCGCGGGCCAACATGCAATTCGTGAACGGAGCCACGGGCAGCGGTAATCTCCAGGGGCTCGGTTTTTACGTTGACAACTTCATTCGCACGCGACACGGCAACACAGGAAACTATGCTCAGGGTTTCGTTGCGCCTTATGCTTACCTAAAAATGACACTCGTTAACCTGGGCGATGGCGCTGTCGTCGGGGAAGAAATCGTGACGGTCAGCAGAATTCGGTCTGCCACAGAGAACAAGGAGGGCCTGGGTGCTTGGGATGCGATAAGCCCTACAGAGAAGGTGGAAATGCTCAACTCGCTCATCCGCACGGGCATTTCAGAGTCGTTACCACGATTGCTGACGGGCAAGTAGCCACGAAATGGAAATCAACTGTTACTAGCCTCAGTCCCCCTGCCGCCCAAACGAAGCGGCCCCGGCGATCCCCAGCACACCCGCCACTGCTAGCACATACCAAAGCGACAGCGAGGACTCGGGCGAGCTGACGATGGACGCGGCGCGCATCACCAAGCCCAGCGCAGCGGCGCCGGCCAGCACCAGCAGCACGGCGGATGACAACATGGTGTATGGGCGTGCTCCACTGGAGCGGGCGCCGATTACGACCAGCGCGTAGCCCAGCAGGCTGAACAGCGGGAACAGCACCCACAGCACAAAATCTGCTCGCCACGGCACAAAACCCAGCGGCACCAAAGTCAAAACCGCACCTGAAAACAGGCCCAGGAACAGAAGAAAAGCTCCAACGGCGGCTACAAGCATGATGGGGTG
>JANNFW010000738.1:0-10143 GCA_031380235.1 Rhodoferax sp.
CCAGGTGCCGACGATGCCGTTTCTGTTCAGCTCCATCGCGCACATGCGCAAGTCGCTGGACGGTCCGGTGGGTGAGGAGATTTTGAAAAGCTGCGAGTCGGCAGGCTATGTCGGCTTGGCTTTTTACGACAGCGGCGCGCGATCTATCTATGCCAAAAAACCCATCAAAACTGTCGCCGATGCCAAGGGTTTGAAGATTCGCGTTCAGCAGTCGGATCTGTGGGTGGCCCTGGTGAGCGCGATGGGTGCCAACGCCACGCCCATGCCGTATGGTGAGGTGTACACCGGCTTGAAGACGGGGCTGATCGACGCGGCGGAGAACAACATTCCCTCATTTGACACGGCCAAGCACGTTGAAGCCGTGAAGATTTATTCAAAGACCGAGCACTCCATGGCGCCTGAGATTTTGGTGATGTCCAAAGTGATTTGGGACAAGCTGCCGAAGGCCGAGCAGGATATGGTTCGCGCTGCAGCTAAGGAGTCGGTGGCATTTCAGCGTCAAAAGTGGGATGAACAGGAAGCGAAATCGCTGGCCAACGTGAAGGCGGCTGGGGCTGAGATTGTGGATGTGGACAAAACCTCATTCCAGGCCGTGATGGGCCCGGTGTATGACAAGTTCATGACCACGGCAGACATGAAGCGCCTGGTGAAATCGGTTCAGGACAACAAGTAGGCGACAACCCAAGTAGCCGCCGACCAGCGACCTCGTTGATGTACACCAAATTCTGCGCGGGGCTGTCCAAGCTCTGCCTGGTGTTGGCCGTGATCGGCCTGATCGCGGTCATCCTGTGCGTGCAGTGGCAGGTCATTGGTCGCTATATTTTCAATGACACGCCGACCTGGGCCGAAGCGCTGGCCATGCTGCTGGTGCTATTTGTCACGGCGTTTGGCCTCGCGGTGGGGGTGCGGGACGCGGGGCATATTGGTCTGGAGTCCCTCGTTGTACTTCTGCCCAAAAAGTGGCAACACCGCATCGAGATTTTGATTCACGTTCTGGTCGGAACTTTCGGTGCGCTGATGGTGCAAAGCGGCTGGCTGTGGGCATCAGCCAAGTGGAATGAGAAGAAGCCGATGCTGCCCGTGCCGGATGGCATTGACTACGTGCCCATCATCATCGCTGGTGTGTTGATCGTGCTGTTTTCCATCGAGCATGTGATTGCCCTGCTGCAAGGCAAGACTGTGGAGCCCGCGTGGAACTGACTGTTTTGGCGTTGAGCTTCACGCTCTTCCTGGTGCTGGGTGTGCCGGTGGCGTTCGCGATTGGCTTGTCGTCGGTAGCGACGATCCTTGTTGCGGGTCTGCCCGTGGCCGTGGTGTTTCAGAAGATGGTCGGTGGCATGCAAGTGTTTTCCTTCCTGGCGATCCCGTTCTTTATTTTTGCAGGCGAGTTGATGCTGTACGGTGGCATCGCCCAGCGCATCGTGCGCTTTGCCAACAGCCTGGTGGGCCACGTGCGCGGCGGCTTGGGTATGAGCAATGTGATTGGCTGCACGCTGTTCGGCGGCATTGCGGGCTCGCCATTGGCCGATGTGTCGGCGATGGGTTCGGTGATGATCCCGTTGATGAAGAAAGAGGGCTACGACGCGGACTATGCGGTCAACGTCACCACCCACTCGGCTCTGGTGGGCGCGATCATGCCGACTTCGCACAACATGATTATCTTCACGCTGGCGACATCAGGTATTGCGTCGGTCAGCGTACTTAGCTTGATTTTGGCGGGTTTGATTCCGGCGATTATTTTGACGCTGTGCAATCTGGGCGCTGCGTATTACGTGGCCGTCAAACGCGGCTACCCCACGCGTGGCAAATTCCCCGGCTGGGGTGAGGTGATGAGCGCGTTTGGCGCGTCGCTGCCGGGGCTGCTGGTCGTGGTCATCATTCTCGTTGGCATTCTTTCCGGCGCATTTACCGCAACGGAGTCTGCGTCCATAGCGGTCGCCTGGGCCTTGTTCATCACCGTGTGTGTTTACCGCTCGCTGTCATGGCACAACTTTTTGAAGGCCTGCGCCAAGGCCTGCAAAACTACCGGCGTGGTGCTGCTGCTGATTGGCATCTCCAGCGCGTTTGGCTACTTCATGGCCTTGTACGAGGTGCCACAACTGACGGGCGAGCTGATGAAATCTGTGAGCAGCCAACCGTGGGTGATCTTCCTGATGATCAACGTGCTGTTGTTCATCCTGGGTACGTTTCTGGACATGGCGGCCACTATCCTGATCTGTACGCCGATTTTCATGCCCATCGCCATGCAGTTTGGTATGGACCCGGTTCAATTCGGCATCGTGATGCTGATCAACTGTGCCCTGGGTTTGAACACGCCACCCGTGGGCTCAGTGCAGTTTGTCGGCTGCGCTATTGGAGAGATTTCAGTCGGGCAGGTGATGCGGTCCATCTTGCCGTTTTACAGCGCGCTGGGTGTTTGTCTGCTGCTGGTCACTTACGTGCCTGCGTTTTCGCTGTGGTTGCCGTCGCTTGCAAAGTAGACATGTCGTTGCACCGATTCGGGATCATCACAAACTCGGGTTGATCAGGTACTTGCTGCCCGTGGCGCGCAAAACGTAAGCGGCGATGGCATCAACCTGTAGCGCTTGAGTCAGGGAAATTTCTTTCGCATAGTGGCTGGCAAAAGTCGTCTTCAGCTCGGCTGCGACGCGCGCTTTTAGCGCCTGCGTGCCTGCTTTGCCGATTTTTTGCAAGAACGGAAACAACAGCCAGCCACCCATGCCCCAGGCCATGCCAAAGCTGCGGTTGAACTCTGTCGGGCTTGTGTCCAGACCACCATACAGATAGACCTGTTTGTGCGTGGTCGAGCCGTAGCGGCTGTACTCTTTGGCGGTGCGGTTCAGCGCGGCTTCCATGCAGGTCAATATCTGGCCACCCAGCTTGCCACCACCGGTTGCATCAAAGGCAACGGTAGCGCCAGTCTCCACCAGGGCCTGAGTCAAGTCTTCCATGAAGCTGGGCAAGCTCTGATCGCACACGTATTTGGCACCGATGGATTTGAGCAAAGCGGCTTGCTCGGGCTTGCGCACGATGTTGACTAGCTTCACACCGTCTTTGATACAAATCTTGTTCAGCATCTGGCCCAGGTTGGATGCCGCCGCCGTGTGAACCAAGGCGGTGTGGCCCTCGCGGCGCATCGTCTCCACCATGCCCAATGCAGTGAGCGGATTGACGAAACACGAAGCGCCATCAGCAGCGCTGGCACCTTCGGGCAACCGCAAACTCATCGCGACAGGCACCGTGCGGTATTGCGAGTACATCGCGCCACCCAACACGGCGACGGTTTTTCCCATCAGGGCCTTCGCAGCATCGCCGCTACCCGTCGCTACGACAACGCCCGCTCCCTCGTTGCCAACCGGCATCGATTGATCAAGCCTTCCTGCCATGCCCTTCATGAAACGATCAGGCACGGTGGCGGTGATGATGGGCAGAGCCGCGCTGCCTGACGCCTTGGCGGTCGTCATGTCCGCTGCGCCAAACAGCAGGCCAATATCTGAGGGGTTGATGGGTGTGGCCAGGATTTGCACCACGATTTCGTCTGGCTTCGGCGCAGGGGTTTCGATGTTTACCAGTGAAAGCTGTAGCTCGCTGTTGGATTTGATTGCTGAGCGAAGTTGCAGCCCGTGGGTGTGGTTGGCAGTGGTCATGGTCTTTCGTACTCAGGTTGAAAATTAATCTAAGATCACTGTACTCCATGAATGCCGCCGCTTTCGACCCGCCGCCGCTTGACTTCCTGCCCTTGCAAAACCCAGCCACCGTGCGCCCGTTTGTCGAAGAGGTCGATGGCCTGCTGAACCTGCGCTTTGACATGGCGACGGTGCAAAGTGCCTTGCGCCTGAGTGACCCGGTCGCCCTGGAGCTGGAATACACCCGTACCATGATGCGCTGCCTGCTGTTTTGCGCCGCGCCGCAATCGATTCTCATGATTGGGATGGGTGGCGGTTCGTTGGCCCGGTATTGCCACAAGACCTTGCCCAATGCCGACATCACCGTGGCCGAAATCAATCTCCACGTGATCGCGCTGCGTGATCGTTTTCAGGTGCCACCCGAGAGTAGCCGGTTCAGAGTGATGCAGGCCGATGGGGTTGACCATGTGCAGGCCGCGTCGCAGGCAGGGGTGCGCCACGACATCATCTTGCTGGATGCGTTTCACTTTGATGGCGCTCAGGAGAGCATCAGCAACCGCGCTTTCTTCAAGGCTTGTCGCTCGCTACTTTCGCCACGCGGCGTGCTGGTGGTCAATCTTGATGGTGAGCCTGCGCAATGCCAGCCTGTGCTCGGGCGGCTGGGCGAAGCGTTTGACGGCGCAGTGTGGTCGGTGCTGGTCGATGCCACCAGCAACCGTATTGCGTTCTGCGCTGGTGCAGATCACTTGATGAGCACAATGCGCCAGGCCGATGCGCGCTTTGCAGCGCTGGCACCCGTGCATCAGGAGACGCTGACCCGGCGTGCGTCGAATCGGCTGACGTTTGCCCCCCTTTTCTGATGTCGAGCCTCAGAACCCCGGCTTTGACCTTGCTTGCGATGATCGCTTTCGCTGGCAATTCGCTGCTGTGCCGCTTGGCGCTGAAATCGACAGCGATAGATGCCGCCAGCTTCACCACCGTTCGCATGCTCTCGGCCAGCGTGGTGCTGGGCTTGTTGATTGGGTTCAAGCCCGGCGTTTACCGCAACAGTGGCAACTGGCCTTCCGCATTGGCGTTGTTCGCTTACGCGGCAGGCTTTTCATTTGCGTACATCAACTTGAGTGCGGGTACTGGTGCGTTACTGCTGTTTGGCGCGGTGCAGGCGACGATGATTGGCGTGGGTATCTACAAAGGCGAGCGGCTGGCTGGTCTGCGGTTGCTCGGATTCCTGTTGGCCATTGCCGGGTTGATCACTTTGCTTTTGCCGGGGCTGTCTGCACCGCCATTTTTGAGTGCCGTCAGCATGATCGGCGCAGGCGTCGCTTGGGGCATCTATTCATTGCGGGGCAAAGGTGTTGGCAGTCCGATTGCGGCAACCGCTGGTAACTTTTTGCGCACATTACCGCTCACTGCGTGCTTGAGCCTGTTGATGTTTCAGCACCTATCGTTTGACAACGCGGGGATTGTCTATGCCGTGCTGTCCGGCGCGTTGACGTCGGGTATTGGCTACGCGATCTGGTACCAAGTCCTGCCCTCTTTGAGGTCTACCACTGCGGCCACCGTACAACTGAGCGTGCCCGTGATTGCGGCGGCAGGTGGCATCTTGCTGCTGGGCGAGCCGCTTGGCTGGCGACTGCTGGTGGCCAGTTTTGCGATTTTGGTGGGCATCATGCTGGTCATCCACCAGAAGCAGCAGGCTAGTTGAACAGCGCTTCGTACTTCAAGCGTAATTCCCGCTTGAGCAGTTTTCCGCTGGGGTTTTTAGGCAGCGCATCGGTCAATATCACGCGCTTGGGCACCTTGAAATGGGCGAGCTTTTCGCTGCACGCGGCGATCACCTCTTTCTCATTCAGGCTGGAACCAGGCTTGGCGACAATGATGGCGGTTACCGCCTCGATCCACTTCGCATCGGGCAATCCGATCACTGCAACTTCGGAGACCCCGGCAATTCCGTAGAGGGCTTCTTCCACCTCACGACTGGCGACGTTCTCACCACCCGTTTTGATCATGTCCTTTTTGCGGTCAACGACGGTGATAAAGCCTTCGTCATCCATCACGCCGAGGTCGCCGCTGTGAAACCAGCCACCCTCAAATGCAGCGCAAGTCTTCTCCTCGTCCTTAAAGTAACCTGACAAAAGCTGGGGTGAGCGATGCACGATCTCCCCGATGTCGCCCACAGCCACATCCTGCATGGCATCGTCCACGATGCGGGTTTCGACATTCAGCGCCTGCTTGCCCGCCGAGCCCGCCTTGCGCAGTTGATCCTCGGGGCGAAGCACGGTCGCCATGGGTGCAATTTCAGTTTGACCGTAAAGATTCCACAAACGCACGTTGGGCAAGCGGCGCTGGATCTCTTTGAGCACTTCGACAGGCATGATCGATGCGCCGTAGTAGCCCTTGCGCAGTTGGCTCAAATCAGCTGAGTCAAACTGCGGGGCGCGCAGTAACGCAATCCACACCGTAGGCGGCGCAAAGAAGGAGTTGATGCGCTCGCGCGCCAACATCGTCAGCAGATTGTCCGCGGTGGGCTTGCCGGTGATGATGTTACTTGCCCCGACGTAAATGCAGGGGCCAAAAAATACGTCCAACTGGGCGCAGTGGTACAGCGGAAGGGCGTGCAGCATCACGTCTTGGTAGGCGATCTCCACATCGACCAGGCAGGTGACGTATTCAGAGATGACAGCGTCGTGCGTCAGCATCGCGCCTTTCGGGCGGGACTCTGTGCCGCTGGTGTAGATGATCTGGGCCAGCATGCTGCCGTTCAACTCAACCGGTGGCAGCGCATTACCGTACGTTAGCAACCCGTCAAACGGCACCATACCGGGCGTTGGCATCGTTTCCTCCTCGCTGGGCAGCCAGATCAGCGTTTTGACCGCCGTGTTCATGCTGGCGTTTTGGGCAAGCTCCGCCAACCCCGAATCAGTGCAAAGCACTTTCGCCTCGGAGTGACCCAGGATGTAATTGGCTTCAACACTGTTCAACATGAAGTTGATCGGCACCAATACCGCACCAAGGCGCGCTACCGCAAAGCGCAGCGCTGCAAAGCCGTGCGAGTTGCGAGCCAGCACCGCGACGCGGTCGCCCACGCTGACGCCCAACGTCGCCAGCCCCGCCGCAAACCGGTTGCAAACATCGTCAAACTGGCGGTAAGTCCAATCGGTACTGCCGCAGCGGATAGCGAGCTTGTGCGGGTCGCGCTGAGCCGTGCGGCGCAGCAGGTCGCCGAGGGTTTGGCGGTTGATGGATGGGTTCACGGCAGGTGCGGACATGGTGGGCAGACCTCAGTTTGTGGGCTCGTTTTACGCAGCAGTCAGTGCAAATTGTGACCTATGACCGAATCGTAAGCTTGCATTGAATTTGCAAACATTCAGACCTATAGTGATAGGTGAGTTGTCCACCAGCAACGGGGAGATTGAACATGAACATGAACATTCAGGGATGGGATGTCTACGTCAGCCAGGCCTTCATGCGCCAAAGCAACAGCCAGCGGGTTGTTCGCCTGCTGCGCGAAATGCGTTGTGCGATGCATGCTGACCGACGGGTGAAGGATCTTCAAACCGCGATCAATCGCCGCGCGGGCAGTGCCTTGAACATCGAATGGGCTGCGAAGCAGCCCTAGAGCGTCACCATACTCTGTGGTCGTGCGCCCCGAACTCCACTCATCGGAATGCGTTGGTCGAAGCTGACTAACCGCCCTTTATTCTTTACTGCGAGCCCCAGCAGATAGAGGTCGGTCAATTGATTGTGGCTGTGCATGTGCGTGTGCTGGAAGCGTTCGGCATCCAGAATGCTGATGTCATCAAACCATGTCTCATGCACCGACGCGCCAGTGGAGCGCTGCAACATCGTGATCAATGTAGGCAGAGGCTGCGGGCTGCTGTAGCCGGGCTGGCTCATGATCCGAAGACAGCCGTTTAGTGTCAGCGGACAACTGGCCCAGCCGTGTTCAATATTCGCCTCAAACCAGGTCGCTGCGCGAACGTGATGAACGTGGTCGCGGTCATGCAATGCAATCAGTACATTGATGTCCAGCAGGGCACGCATCAAATACCCTCTTGGTCGCGTAGGCGGTCAATCAATTCATTGCTGACCAGAGCACCGCGCGCGGGCAAAGGGTGAATGCCGTAGCTGGCGATTCGCTCAGACACTGACAGCGGCGCATTTGCACTGCGCTCGGAGTACGGCAAGCTACCCGCCGATTGGGCGAATGCGCGCCGCGCCAGCTCGCTGATGATGTGGCCCAACGGCTTTTTTTCGCGGCGCGCGACTTCTTTGGCGGCAAATAGGACGTCATCGGCGATATCAAGCGTCGTGCGCATTGTCTGGCCCCACAGATTTGAAAATGATGCGTGATGATAACGCATCACACATCAAAACTCAACACAGTCAGGAACTGGTTTGTGGTGAGCCGCCCCGAAACTTAGCCCCAAACCTCCTGCGCCGTCTCAATCACCAGCCGCAGCTTCGCGCGTTGCGCCTCCACCGCAATGTCATTGCCGTGCACCGTGCTGCTAAAGCCACATTGCGGTGACAGGGCGAGCTGATCCATCGGCGCGTAACGGGCAGCTTCGTCGATGCGGCGCTTCAGTTCGTCTTTGCTCTCCATCGCGCCAAACTTGGTGGTGACCAGTCCCAGCACGACAGTCTTGCCTTTGGGCAGGTAGCGCAGAGGTTTGAAGTCGCCGCTGCGGTCATCGTCGTACTCCATGAAGTAGGCATCCAAATTCATCTCTTTGAGCAGTGCTTCGGCCACGGGCTCGTAGTTGCCGCTGGCAGCATGCGTGCTCTTGAAGTTGCCTCGGCACAAGTGTATGGCTAAGGTCATGCCCGCAGGCTTTTGCGCGACGACGAGGTTGATGAATTTGGCGTAGCGATGCGGCAGCTCATTCGGGTCATCGCCCCGGCTGCGCGCGGCTTCGCGCATTTTTTCATCGCACAGGTAGGCCAAATTGGTGTCGTCCATCTGCACGTAGGTGCAACCGGCTGCTGCCAGCGAGCGTAATTCATCGCCGTACGCGTTGGCCACGTCTTGGTAAAAATCAGGCTCCAGCTCGGGGTAATGCTGTTTGCTGATGCCCGCCCGCCCGCCGCGAAAGTGCAGCATGGTGGGCGAGGGGATGGTGACCTTGGGCGTGTTGCCACCCGTCACTTGGCTTTTGAGATATTGAAAATCAGCCAGTTGGATGTCTTTGTCGTGACGAACTTTATCAACGACCTTCATCACCGGCGGGGCGAGTTCTTCGCTGCCATCGGGGCGCTTTACTGTGAACGGAATGCCTACCTCCACGCCGCCCAATTGCGCTAAAAAGTCGGTGTGAAAGTAGGTGCGGCGGAACTCGCCGTCCGTGATGCTTTTCAAGCCCACGTCTTCCTGGAATTTGACGATCTCAGTGATGGCCTTGTCTTCGACCACGCGAAGTTGCGCGGGCGTGATGTCGCCCTTGGCAGCTCGCGCGCGGGCCTCAAGCAGAAATTTGGGCCGCAAAAAACTGCCCACGTGGTCATATCGGGCGGGGAGTTGATTCATGGTGTCTCCGTGGTCTTGAGGTATTTCAAGTGAATAGTAGAACACTTTTTTCCATACTGATGAATACAAAAATTGATAATTGACAACAGAAAACACACTTTTTAGGCCATTTATTCAATTTATGTATACAATGGGTATTCATGAAACCGCAAAAAACTACTTTTCCGTTGAACGCCTGGTATGCGGCCGCGTATGACGTGGAGGTGGCCCGTACGTTGATGGCGCGCACGGTGTGCAACCAAAAGTTGGTGCTGTTTCGCAAATTGGATGGCGCTGTGGCTGCGCTGGAAGACGCGTGTTGGCACCGCTTGATGCCACTGAGCTTGGGCAGACTGGAGGGTGATGAACTCACCTGCGGCTACCACGGTTTGGTCTACAACGCGCAGGGGCGCTGCACCCACATGCCCAGCCAGGAGACCTTGAACCCATCGGCCTGTGTGCGCAGTTTTCCCGTTGCAGAGAAACACCGCTTCGTTTGGATTTGGCCGGGTGACCCCGCCAAAGCCGACCCTGCCTTGGTGCCCGACATGCATTGGAACGACGACCCTGAATGGACAGGCGACGGTAAGATGATCCGCGTCAACTGCGACTACCGCCTGGTGGTCGACAACCTGATGGATTTGACGCACGAGACTTTTGTGCACGGCTCCAGTATTGGGCAGCAGGCGGTGGCCGAGGCCCCTTTCGTCGCCACGCACGGCGAGCGCACCGCCACGGTCACGCGCTGGATGGAAAATATTGAAGCGCCGCCCTTTTGGGCTGGCCAGATCGACCATTCGCTGGGCTACAAGGGCAATGTAGACCGTTGGCAGATCATCAAGTTTGAAGCACCTTGCACCGTGAATATTGATGTCGGCGTGGCCGAGACGGGCACGGGTGCTATTCCTGCTGGTGGCAACATGGGCGACCGCAACACCAGCATCCGCACGCGCGGTGTGAACGGCTACGTGCTCAACCCCATCACGCCCGAGACAGACAGCACTTGCTTCT
>JANNFW010000742.1:0-10806 GCA_031380235.1 Rhodoferax sp.
GTGCCTATGGCTTGGCTGCAAGATGGTAAGGCGGTTGGGTTCAATATTGAACTTGAATCTGAAATCGCGCAAGCGGTGGGCAGGCGTTCCAGGCACAAGCTGGGGAATTGCGGTTGAGAAGTGGTCTTTTGCATCCGATCAGCTCAATGCCGAAGTTCCCGAGGCCGCTCAGTTCCCTCAGGCAGGCACGTTGGCCGCGCTGCAGGCCCTCAGTGCGGGCGAGGCAGACTACGCCATCGTGACATCGCTCACAGCGCAGCGTCTGGTCTATGAATACAAGCTCGACCTGGAGGTGGTCGGCGCACCGTTCTGGCCGGTGGCGTATGCGTTTGCAGTGCGCAAGGATCGGCCTGAGCTTGTTCGCCTGCTGGATGCGGGCTTGGCGAGTGTCAATGCGTCAGGCCAGTTCCAAACGGTGTACCGCCGCTGGGAGTCCGAACTCGTTCCCGTCCCGGGCAATAAAGCGATGATGAAGTGGATGGTGGCCGGGGTCGCGGGCCTCGCGCTCATCCTGGGGCTGCTGGCGGCTGGGCAGGTGGCCCTGCGCAAGCTTGTGGCCACGCGCACGCGCGAGCTGCGCGAGGCGATGGGAAAAATGGAGAAAGCGGAAGCGGCTTTGCAGGCCTCCGCCAACTACGACAGCGCGACCCGTCTGGCCAAGCCCAGTCACTTCATCGACCAGCTGGAGCACGAAGTTTTCAAGCGGCTCGACGTATCGGGTGCCAGCAAGGAGCTGATGGTGGTCAGGCTGCTTGACTTGGATGCGATGGTTTGCGCTCTGGGTTTCAGCCATGCCGAGCGCGTGGTGATGGCGCTGGCGAGTCACTTGACCGCGTTGCCCCACAGCCGTGCGGCCTATTTTGGGCGGGGTGTTTTTGCCGTTTGCATGGAGACCAGCGATGGCTCGGCCTTCATTGACCGCATGGAGCGGGCGCTTGCATCTGGACAGCCGGGCGCATTGGCCCGCCTGTCCGGCGGCTCGGCCTATTGGCCCAAAGACGGTACCGATGCCGCACTGCTGGTGCGACGTGCGGAGACGGCGTTGGCGGTGAGTGTGCAACGCAAACGCAAGTGGACGATGTACCAGTCCCAACTGGAGCCCGACCCGCGCGAGCTGGACATCCTCGCGTCATTCACCTCGGGCGACACGTCGGGCATCTACCCGGTGTTTCAGGCGCAGCTGGATCTGGCCACGGGCAAGCTCGAAACCGCCGAAGCGCTGGTGCGCTGGAAGCACCCGGTTCACGGCGACCTGCCGCCCAGTGCGTTTATCCCGATTCTGGAAAACTCAGGCCTGATCAGCCGGCTGACCGAGGTGATGGTGGGCCATTCAATTCGTGTCGCCTGCCTGCTGGCAGAGCAGGGCGTGCCGTGCGCGGTCAGTGTGAATGTCACTATCCACGACCTGATTGAGTCTGATCTCGTCGCGATGATCAAGGCCAGCCTGCAAACCCACGGGGGCCGCGCCGAATATCTGCGCCTGGAGCTGACCGAGACGGGTGTTGCCAGCGACCCGCAGCGCGTGACCGAAATCATGGGTACGCTTCGCGAGCTGGGTATTTTGTTCTCCATCGATGACTTTGGCACGGGCTTCTCGTCGCTTTCGCACCTGAGCAGGTTTCCGGTGCATGATTTGAAAATTGACCAAAGCTTTGTGACTGATATGCTGCAAAACGAGCGCCACCGCAGCATCGTGCGCTCCACCATCGCGATGGCTCGAGGGCTGGGCCTGGCCACGATTGCTGAAGGGGTGGAAGACAGCGCCACGCTCGAATGTCTGCGCGAGGAGGGCTGTGGGCTGGCGCAGGGCTACTTCATTTCACGGCCGTTGGCCGAGAAAGACTTCATCGGCTTCATGCAGGCCAGCGCTCTTGTGGAGCAGTCTGCACGCTGATATCCGACCGCTGATGGCTACTTGAGATGACACGTGCCTAAGCCTTTGGGTTCAATGCTTCGACGCCTTTGCGCCACGGATTGAAGCCGCTGACCAAAGCGCTGGCCAGCAGCACCAGCGCACCGCCTGCGTAAATGCCGGGGCTGAGCGGTTCGCCCAAAAAGACGTGGCCCCAGGCGACACCGAATACGGGAATCATGAACATCGGGCTCATCGCCGCTACGGGTGTGACGTGCACCACGATGCGAAGGTGAGCCCAGAAAGCCAAGCCCGAGGTGATGATGCCCAGTACGGCCGCGATGGCCAGTGTGCCTGGTGTGAACTGTGCTTGCGGCCAGGTCCAGGCTGCGCCTGGCAGCAGCACCAAGAAACTTGCAGCATGAATGCCCGCAGCGATTTGCAGCGGCTGCATGCGCGAGGTGGCGCGCTTCATCAATGGCGCTGAAGTTCCAAAAGCCGCCGCAGCCCCAATGCACGCCAGCGCTGCCAAAATCACCGTCGGTGTGGGTACCACTGGCCCCAGTCGCACGATCAACGCCACGCCCGCGAAGCCACACAGGCAGCCGATCAACTTGCGCGCAGTCAGGGTGTCTTCCTTCAACCAGGCGGCGGAAAAAGTGCCAAATATCACGGCAGTTGAGTTCAGCAAGGCGCTGTAGCCTGCGGGCAAATGCAGCGCTGCCCAACTGAACAGGACGAACGGCGCAGCGACCGACAGCGCACCCAACAGCCCCAACTCGCGCCAATGTTCCCAGGGCCAACGATGGCGCATGGCGCGCATGATGATGGCCAGCGTGACGGTCGCCAGGCCCAAACGCAAAGCGGTCAGCACCTGCGGCCCCATCACCGGGCTGGCAACGCGCAGCAGCATGAACGATGCGCCCCACAAGGCCGACAGACCGACCAATTGCAGGAAATACTTGGCTTTCAAATCAGGCGGTCAATATTTGGACTCGGGAATTACCAGCGCATCCCCCACCCAGCGAAATGCAGGCCGCGTGCCAAACAGCACGCCGTGCTCGGCAAACTGCGCATCCGGCACGGCAAAGCGGAACCCTTCAGTGGCCAGCAACTCGCCTCCCTGCGCCACTTCTTCACCCAACTTGGAGGCCGCATTCACCTCGGCACCCCACACGTCTGCGCCGTCGATCAATAGCACATCGCCGTAGCCCAAGCCAATGCACACGTCGATACGTTCCTCGGGCAGGCGCGCTGGGTTGATGGCTGCCACAGCATCCATGATCGCCAACGCAGCGCCCAGCGCATCGGTCGGCAAGTCGAACAGAACCAACAGTGAATCGCCGTCGCGCTTCAGGCAGCGACCTCCGTGCAGCTTGATCAACGGCTCAAAGATCGCTTCGGACTCCTGGATCAATTGCAGAAAATGCAGAATGCCGAATTCTTCGACCCTGCGCGAGAAGCCGACCAGATCGGTGAACATGATGGCCTTGACGCAACCGAACCGCTGAAAAATCAAACTGTCAATCGCCCCTCGATCAGCGCCAGGCGTATTGCGCACCGCCAGCATGGCGGCTAAATCTTCGGCTTCTGACATGTATTTGATGGGCTATGACGTGAGTGTTGATGGCATTGCCCATTATCGGGCGCGCCGACATGGCAAGGTTGCCCATGCCTCAGGCATTAAAGCTTGAACAGCTTCGCCAGCGCCTCGCGGTAGAGAGATTGGCCGACGGCATTGGTGTTGTGGTGCGAGCCACCCTCGACCATCACAAGGGCTTTGGGCTCCACTGCCGCTTCAAACAGCTTGCGGCCCAGTTCGGGCTTGATGGTGGAATCTTGCGTGCCATGCACCACCAGCAGCGGTGAGCCGATTTTGCTCACTCTCGTTGCCGCTTCAAAACGCTGCGTGATCAGCGCTTTGACAGGGAGCCAACCCCATTTAAAGCTGCCAAATACATCCGAGATTGACGAGAACGTACCCTCCACAATCGTGCCCGTTTCGTCGTCCACCTGGGCGGCAAGTTCGATGGCAATCGCCCCACCCAAAGAGTGTCCAAAAATATATCGCGGTGCCTCAGCGTGTTTTGCGGCCAGCCAGTCCCAGGCGGCGCGCGCATCCTCGTAAGCCATTTCTTCCGAAGGCAGCGTTTTGGAGCTTTTGCCAAAGCCCCGGTAGTCAATCGCCAGCACCGAAAAACCTAATTCCTGCATGCGACGAATGCGGTTGGCCGAGCCCTCCACATTCCAGCGGGCACCGTGAAGGTAGAGCAGAACGGGGGCTTTCACGCCGCTGGACCGAGCGCTCGCCAGCCAAAGACCGTGCAGTCGGGCGGGTTCACCCGTCACTTTCGACTGAAAATCGATCCAGACATTGTCCATGCCGTTGGCCAGCTCTGAGGTACTGCCCCAACTGCGGTCGCTCGGCTGGAAGATCCAGGTGCGCTGACGCTCGTCCAGTGCGGCGCAGCCGGCCAGCAGGGCCAGAGTCAAAAGGGTGATACCAACAAGGCGCAGGGGTTTCATGAGGGTGAACGATAGCAAAAATCGGAAGCCCGCCAATAGAATGGGTTCAATGTCCAAGGAAGCCCAAGCCAGAATCAAGATTAATAAGTTGCTAGAAGCCTCAGGATGGCGCTTTTTTGACGACGAAAAAGGGCGCGCCAATATTGCGCTGGAGGCTAATGCCAAGCTGTCCCATGCGCAGGTGGACGCCCTGGGCAACGACTTTGAAACCAGCAGCAAAGGCTTCATCGATTTCCTTCTTCTTGACGACAAAGGTTTTCCCATCCTGGTGTTGGAGGCCAAGGCCGAACGCATCAACCCGCTTGCCGCCAAAGAGCAAGCCCGCAAGTACGCTCGGTCGAAAAACTGCCGTTTCGTGATTTTGTCCAACGGCAATTTGCATTACCTCTGGGACCTCGACCACGGCAACCCGCAGGTCATCACCCAATTCCCAGCGCCCGATTCCATCAAGGGCTACAAACAGTTTCTGCCAGACCCGGCGCGCCTGGTGGCCGAAGACGTGCCGCTCGACTACATCGCCCGCGTGCAGATGCCCGCTTATGACGCTGAGATTGGTTGGAAGAACCCGGACGAGCGCCCCGGCTTCATCCAGAAGAACAAGCTGCGTTTCCTGCGCGCTTACCAGCAACGCGCGGCGCATGCCATTCAGGTGGCCGTGAAAGAAGGCAAAACCCGTTTCCTGTTTGAAATGGCCACCGGCACCGGCAAGACGCTGACGTCTGCCGCTGTCATCAAGCTGTTTCTGCGCACTGGCAACGCCCGCCGTGTGCTGTTTCTGGTGGACCGGCTGGAGCTGGAAGACCAGGCCGACAAGGCCTTCAAGTCGCTGCTTAAAAACGACTACCAGTCCAGCATCTATAAGGAAAACCGCGACGACTGGCGTAAGGCCGAGATAGTGGTTACCACCGTGCAGTCTCTGCTGCACAACAACAAATACCAGCAACTGTTTTCACCGACAGACTTTGATTTGGTCATTTCTGACGAAGCCCATCGTTCCATCGGCGGCAATGCGCGCGCCGTGTTTGAATACTTCGTAGGCTTCAAGTTGGGCCTGACGGCTACACCCAAGGACTACCTCAAAAAGTTTGACGCGAGCCAACCCGCTCAGCGCAGCACGCGCGACCCACGCGAATCGGAGCGCCGCCTGTTGCTCGACACCTATCGAACATTTGGCTGCGAGACGGGCGAACCGACTTACCGCTACTCACTGCTGGACGGCGTCAAAGACGGATTTTTGATCAACCCGCTGGTGGTGGACGCCCGTACCGAGATCACGACGCAATTGTTATCCGACGAAGGATTTGCCGGGGTCATCATCGGTGACGCGCCAGAGGCCGAGAAAGACGTCCAGCAAACTGGCGAACAGCGCTTCAAGCAGCGCAGTTTTGAAAAGAAGTTTTTCTCAGAGGCCACCAACCGCCTGTTTTGCGAGACGCTGCTGGCCCACGGCCTGCGCGACCCCATCAGCAACGAGTTTGGCAAAACGATCGTATTTGGGGTGAGCCAGAACCATGCCGCAAAGCTGGTGCAAGTCTTGAATGAACTGGCACACAGTCAGTTCCCCGGCCTGTACGAGTCGGACTTTGCGGTGCAGGTCACCTCGTTGATCTTAGATGCACAGCAGTTCACCCTCAACTTCACCAACAACAATTTGCTCGGCTCCGCCAATGGCCTGGCTGCCTACAAAACCAGCAAGGCCCGCGTGTGTGTGACGGTGGGCATGATGACCACTGGCTATGACTGCCCCGATTTGCTGAACCTGGCGCTGATGCGGCCGGTGTTTTCGCCATCCGACTTTGTGCAGATCAAGGGCCGGGGCACCCGCAAGCACGACTTCACCGAACAACTGCAAGACGACAACCTGAAGCGCGAAGCCACCAATACCCAGAAAACCGCCTACCAGTTGTTCGATTTCTTCGCCACCTGCGAATACTTTGAAGAAAAATTCAACTACGACCAGGTGCTCAAATTGCCGCGCCCGGCGGCAGTACGCATCGTTGGCGAACCTATTGGCGAGGGAGAAGGCGAGGGCGCTGGCACCCGTCCGATGCCGCCACCCGCAGGCGCTTATGTGCATACTGGCGTGGACGCCATTACGCACAGGGTCGAGCAGCAGGTCGGCTTCCAGGGCATGAGGGTAGACCGCATGTTCTTCGAGAAATTTGAAGATTCCGTCAAAGCCGACCCGGTGATCGTGAGCCAGGTGGAAAACGCTCAATGGGATCAAGCCATTGACTACATCAGCACCGAGTTGTTTGACAAACCCAGCGAATACTTCAACCTGGACAAACTGCGCCGGGCCGCCGGGGTAGACCGCCGCCTGGGCCTGCGCGAGATATTGGAAAAAGCCTTCGGCTTCATCGCCAGCTTCAAAAGCAAAGACGAATTGCTGGAGGAGGAATTCGGCAAGTTCCTGCTCGACCAGCAACACGCCACCGGCTTCAGCGCAGACTCCACCGCCAGCGCCGTCCAGGCCATGAAATACTACTTCAAGGCCTACGCCACCGACCACCGTCTGCGCGACATTGTGGAAGCCAAGCGTTTTACCGATTTGAATGTTTACCCGGCCTTCGGCATCAACGACTACAAGGCCGTGCCGCCCGCGTGGCGCACGCGCATCCCCGAGTACGTGAAAGACTACGTGTCGTTGAATCAGTTTATGTAGCAGAAATGGCTTCGATTGAAGTAAAAATGGCTACACCGCACATCTCCACGATACGCATGAAATACACATTAGAATGTGTATAATTTCTGGCTATGAACTTTACCTGGGACGAGCCCAAACGCCAGTCGAACCTCAAAAAGCACGGGCTGGACTTTGCTGATGCTGTCAAAGTTTTCAGTGGCCCATTGGTAATTTTTGAAGATCAGCGAGAAAACTACGGCGAGCAGCGCATGATTGGTATTGGGCTACTCGACTTCCTGGTCGTCCTGATCGTTCATGTCGAATCGGATGACAGCATCCGCATCATCTCCATGCGAAAGGCAGACAGCGATGAAACAGACCTCTTCTACAAAAACGCCGGTTACTTCTAACGCCGCCAGCGACGACGCGCCCAAGCTCACGCAGGCGAACTTTGACAGTGCCAAGCTTCGTGTGGCGGGCCGCGATGTCAACCGGGCTGAGTGGCAGACCGCAGTGCGCGCCAGGGTGGGCAAACTTCGCGTCAACATCATGCTGGATGCGCCTATCGTCGAGCACTTCAAAGCCCTGGCGGGTAGCCGAGGCTACCAAACGCTCATCAACGACTCGCTTCGTCGGGTGATCGAGACTGGGCATTTGGAAGCCGACCTGCGCCGGGTGATCCGCGAAGAGCTATCCCATTAAATTGGCCTCCAGCCCCTGTCCGTCAAGCACGGGCAGCTAACTTTTTCCTACTGGCTAAATGCTTGTAAAGCATCCCCTCCATGCTTGATTCCGAAACCAAACGCCGCATCGACAGTTGCCGCGACATTCTGGTGGGCAAAGTGCCCGATCCCAAAAGCCAGGTGGAGCAGATCACCATTGCATTGATCTACAAGTTCATGGACGACATGGATGCCGAGGCTGAAGAACTGGGCGGCAAGCGCACTTTCTTTGCCGGTGACTACGCCCGTTTTGGCTGGGCACAGCTCATGTCGCCCAGTTTGAGTGGCTTTGAAGTGCTGAACGTGTATTCCGAAGCCATCCAGAAGATGAACGAAAACCCCGGCGTGCCGCCGCTGTTTCGCGACATCTTCAAAAACGCCTACCTGCCCTACCGCGACCCGGAAACGTTGAAGAGCTTTTTGAAGGAAATCAACTACTTCAGCTACGACCACTCTGAACGTTTGGGCGATGCGTTTGAGTATTTGCTGAGCGTGCTGGGCAGCCAGGGCGATGCCGGGCAGTTCCGCACGCCGCGCCACATCATTGACTTTATGGTCGAGGTGATGAACCCCAGGAAGAACGAAACCATTCTGGACCCGGCCTGCGGTACGGCGGGCTTCTTGATATCGGCATGGAAGCACATCCTCAAGACCAATACCAAAAAAACTGCGGGCGACAAATTGACCCCCGACGAGCGCGCCCGCCTGGCGGCCAGCATCCACGGCTACGACATCTCGCCCGACATGGTGCGCCTAAGCCTCGTCAACCTTTATCTGCATGGCTTCACCCACCCGCGCGTGGAGGAGTACGACACCCTGACGCAAGACGAAAAGTGGAACGAAGTGGCGGATGTGATTCTGGCCAACCCGCCCTTCATGTCGCCCAAGGGCGGCATCAAGCCGCACAAACGCTTCACCGTGCAGGCTAGCCGCAGCGAGGTGCTGTTTGTGGACTATATGGCCGAGCATCTGACCGCCACCGGCCGCGCTGCCATCGTGGTGCCCGAAGGCATCATTTTCCAGAGCGGCACCGCGTACAAGGCGCTGCGCAAGATGCTGGTCGATACCAGCCTGGTGGCGGTGGTCAGCCTGCCCGCCGGTGTGTTCAACCCCTACAGCGGCGTGAAGACCAGCATCTTGATTCTGGACAAACGCGTGCACAAGCAGACCGACAAAGTGCTGTTTGTGAAGGTGGGCAATGACGGCTTTAACCTGGGTGCGCAGCGGCGGGCGGTAGTGAACAGTGACTTGCCAGAGGCGACACGGCTGCTACGGAGCTGGATGGTTTCGCCGGATAAGTTTGAAGGCGACGGGGTGATGGTGCAGGCGGTGGCGCGATCTCGGATTGGGGCGAGTCGGGACTTTAATTTGAGTGGGGAGCGGTACATCCAAGGAACCGTTTACGCAAATCAACAGTGGCCAACAGTTTCATTGAGTGAGGTATGTTCCTTGCAACGCGGCTTGTCTTACACGACCCCCGAGCTCGGTGGAGAAGGCTGCGGAACTCCGTTTTACAACCTAAAGTCAATCAAGCGGCAGGGGACGCCACAAAAACCGGACTTCAAATACTTCACTGGCGAAATCAAGGACAAATACATCGTTACACCAAGCGACGTGCTGATCGCACTCACTGACCTTACGCCGACATCCGAACTTATTGGTTCCCCCAAGCTGATAACTGACTCAATCAAGGCAGCATATTCAGCCGATTTGGGAAAGGTTGTCTTTAAGGACGACAGGGTGCAGCCCGAATTCCTATACCAACTTTTACGGTCAACTCAATATCGCACCTACATCGTGACGTATTCGCATGGCGCGAACGTTAAGCATTTGCAATCGGAAGGATTTTTTGATTTCAAGATCCCCCTCCCACCCATCGAAGTCCAACACCAAATAGTCGCCGAAATCGAGGGTTACCAAAAAATCATCGACGGTGCCCGGCAGGTGCTCGACAACTACAAGCCGCATATTGTGGTCAGCCCGGATTGGCCAGTCCTTCCGCTTGAGGACACCTGTGACATTCAGCGTGGCAAGTTTTCACACCGCCCTCGCAATGAGCCACGCTTTTACGGTGGGGAATATCCATTCATCCAAACCGGCGACATCGTCAGAGCGGAAGGTGGCAGCAAGATCACTTACACGCAAACATTGAATGACGAAGGACTTTCAGTCAGCAAGATGTTCCTGCCGCCATTGGTCGTGATCACAATCGCGGCCAATATTGGTGACACAGAAGTCCTTGATTTCCCATGTTGCTTCCCCGACAGCGTTGTTGGCCTGACACCAAAAGTGGGAACGAATGCCGGTTTTCTGGAGCTGATGATGCGTCTACAAAAGCAGCACCTCAACAACATCGCACCACAAGCCGCGCAGAAGAACATCAATATTGAGATATTGAAGACGCTCAAAATCCCTCTCCCCGATCTCGAAACCCAACGCGCCATCGTCGCCGAGATCGAAGCCGAGCAGGCCCTGGTCGCCGCCAACCGCGAACTCATTCGCCGCATGGAAGCCAAAGTCAAGGCTTCGATTGATCGGGTGTGGGGGAATTGAGTTACTAATAAATATATAGCATTAAAATCAATGAATACGAGAGCTATAGGCCTAAGCAATTGGATATTTTGTCAAAACACACCAAAATACCTTAGATATACCCGAAATGGGTATTTTTAAGGTGTTTTCAGTCAAACGGGTGATGATTTTGTTCGCTGGCGTGACTGGGACGTCAGCGGTCAAACGATTTTCAATGGTGCTGGCACGGGCTGGTGTTGGCAAAGCTGACCTCCGTGTGACCGTGGTTTGCTGCAATTTCTTCAGCCAGCTTCCCAGCGAAATCAACAGCTTGCGCTATAATCGAGGGCTAAGCTCAAAATAAAGAGCACCTTTTACCAACCCAACGTGCACGCCGCCGTGTTTTCTCCAGCAGCGCGCCACCTTTCAGGAAGCTGATCATGGCAGTCCAACAAAACAAGAAATCACCGTCCAAGCGCGGTATGCATCGCTCGCACAACGCACTGGTTGTGCCAGGTATTGCGGTAGAAGCCACCACGGGCGAGACCCATCTGCGCCACCACATCAGC
>JANNFW010000748.1:0-9075 GCA_031380235.1 Rhodoferax sp.
AGAAAGCAGCGTGTGCAAGATGTCTGTTTTCTTTACGCAAAGCTCTGCATTTTAAGCCTTGGGGGCGTCCGCACGCCCTTCCGCGATGTTTTTCAGGCTTTCCATACTTACAAGTGTCAGCGTGTTGCCATCACGCACCAAAATCTTGTGGCTGAACAGCAATTGAAAAGCGCGCGTAACAGTCTCTCGGCTGGCATTGATCATGATGGCCAGCTCCTGGTGTGTCGGAACCGGGTCGACCGTGATCGGCCCGGCCACTGTACTTTGAGACAACTGCAGCAATTGCACGCAAAGACGTTGAAATGGGTTGGCAAGACTTAGAAGCATGCGCTGCGCCATCACAGCGCGTACCCGTCCGGCAAGTCGTCCCATCACCGCACGGGCCAATTCTGGGTTGATTGAGATTAGCGTGTGGGCTGTTTTGGGCTCCAAAAACGCAACGGTGGACGGGGCCGCCGCCACGATGAACTCAGACCCCGGCTTTCCGTCAACCACCGAAAGTTCTCCAAAGTAATCACCCGGCTCGACAAAATACAAGCCTACGCTGCGCCCATCCACCGTAAAATCGACACCTTGCAAGCGACCGTCGACTAAAAAGCCCAACTCCTGGGCAGCGCCGTCTTTGGCGAGCACCATCGCTCGGCGAGCAAACGAGCGCAGGCTCATTTTTGTGGATAGATGCTCTAAAACCTCCTTCGGCAGTGGCTGTAGCAGCGAAAACTGAGATAGTAATTGAAGCGAAACCGGCATTGGGCGCAAGTTTAGCGCGTGGCAGACTCGTTTAACTTGTGACGCCTGACACAGACAACGGAGTCGGATCGTGCTAGATTGCGCAGAGAAGAAATGAAGAAAAGAAACGAAGAAAAGAAACGAAGAAATACTAGCGCAGACCGTCTGACACCCGCGTACCCATGATGATCAACGAGGCACCTATGACTACAAGCCGATCTCCTTTATCCAGCCTACCCAGCGTGATTTTTGCGTTGTCGCTTTGCGGTTTGACCGCGACGGTGCTCGCTGCGGATCCTGTTGCCAGCCCCGATACGGTGGGTGAAGCGTCGATGACCATCGGCACCGTGCGGGCCACGTCCGCAGACGGAACCGCCCGAGTACTCGAGCGTGGCGCACCCATTCGGGTGGGCGACAAAATTGAAACCGCAGAGGGCGGTCACGTCCATATCCGTTTTGTCGATGGCGGCCGCCTCAGCGTGCGCCCACTCAGCCGTTTGCAGGTAGAGAACTACACTCGCTCTGTTGATCAACCTGCATTGACCGCTATCAAATTTCGCTTGGATGAAGGTGTGGTTCGCTCCATCACCGGTTCTTGGGGTGAGGCCGCACGGGATCGTTTCCGGCTCAACACGCCCGTGGCCGCGATTGGTATCAAAGGTACCGACTTTGTCGTTAAAACAGATATCAACAACACATTGGCCTCTGTCTACACGGGTGCCATTATCTTGACGCCGCTGGCAAGCGGTTGCCAAACGAGTTTTGGACCTTGTCAAAACGGCAGCGAAAAACTGTTGACCGAAGACATGAAGGGTCAAATGTTGGCGCTGGGTCGCCTTCAGGTTATTCCGCAACTGGTGCCCTCGGTCGATCTGCTCGCTCAGCGGGCCCGCCCTTTGGCGAATGACCTTGTTGCAAAGTCTGAGCCCGGGCTCAAAGCTGATGGCAATCGGCCCGAAGTTGCGAATGAAAAGACCTTGGCGAATGAATCGCGTGCGGTTGATGTGGTGGCCATCGGACAGACAGCGTCGGCAAACTTGCCCATCGTGCCGGTTGAGGTAAAGCCTGAGCTTCCGCCGGAAGTTAAGCAGCTAGTGTGGGCTAGGCTGGCGGCGGTTGCCGCTGATGGAGACACCATCAGCCGCAGCTTCGCAGTTGCCATGCAAAATGGTCGGCAGAGCACCGTGGGCAATGTTGCATTCAGCCTGTTTCGCGAAACCTCTGGCATCGGCCCCGCCATTCTTACAAGCAGTGACACCTCCGCAAATTTTCGCCTTGCAGGTGCTTCGGCCCAACTCACCCGGCTTGATCGCGGCATCGAGACGATTGAGGCTGCGCAAGTCGGCAGCGGCACTCTGAACGTTGATTTTGTGCGCGCCACCTATGCCACGCAGCTCAGCGTCACCAACGCGCGCATCGGTACAGAAAGCGTGGTGTCCAATGGCATCATCAAGCCCAATGGCTTCCTTCAAGTACAAAGCGGCAATGCCTTCACCGCCGGTGCCCTCAGTGTGGACGGCAAAGAGGCGGGCTATTTCTTTGCCAAACCCATCGCAGCAGGTGAGTTGACCGGCATCACGCAGTGGGGGCGTTGATTGGCACTAAGTGGGTCGCGGCGGCTCAGTCGGTACGCTGTTTTTGCGACAAGCCTGCTCTTGGCCGGTTTGGCATGGCTGTCACTCCATTTCTTTTCCGGCAACACCCTTGACCGCTTTCAGGAGCGCTCGGGCGATCTTGTCTGGCGTTTGAGTGCGGATACCAAAGAGGAGCGGCGGCTGATCGTTGTTGACATCAACGAACAAAGCCTGCGGGAAATAGGCCCATGGCCCTGGCCTCACGCCACCCAGGCAAAATTGGTTGATACGCTGGCGTCTTTAGGCGTCAAGCAGCAAATATTCGACATCGTTTTTACCGACCCCCGCCCCGACAGTGATGTGCTGGCGCGTTCCGTGCAAAAAGAGCGCCCGGTACTGGCCCAAGTGTTCACGTTAGAGCAGGGCGGTCCCCTTGTCGTCGGTCAGCTCTGGGGCGCGCTTGATTGGGCAGCCTGCCCGGCACCGTTTGGGGCAGCGGCCGGTTATCTTGGCAATTTTTCGGCATTGGGCGCGACGGACGGTAGAACAGATGCCGGCCACGTCACACCGCGCATATCGGGTGACGGTTTTGTCCGCCATTTGCCCTCAGTGATATGTTTCCAAGGAAAGTCGTACCCCGCACTGGGCATCGCGGCACTCATGCGCGGCACGGATGACCGCAACATCACGCTGGAGCGTGGCAATGGCCTGTTCGAGCCGCCGTGGAGGCTGGTCGCCTCCAGCATTGCGCAGGGTTTCATCCCGCTTGACAAACGCGGTGACCTGCGCGTCTCGTGGCGCTCCCACCCCACAAGTTTCATCAGCGTCTCTGCGGCAGATGTCCTGGCCCGGCGTGTGCCAAGTGGACTTCTGGACAACGCCTGGGTGCTTGTGGGCAGCAGCGCGTTTGGCCTCAATGACTCGATTGCCACACCATTTGGAGGCGTGGGCTCTGGGCTGCAGGTTCATGCCCAGGTGATCACCGCACTGATTGATGGCCGCACCCCCTACACCCCACGCGGAGAATGGCTGGCGCAAATTTTGGCAGCGGCTTCGGGAGCGATGCTGCTGCTGCTGCTGGCGCGCCGTCCTGAGCGTGTGAACACCGCAGCGCGGTACTTTCCAATCTACCTTTTGCCCCTGGTTGCAGGTCTTTGGGGTGCGCTACTTTGGGCGGTACATTCGCTGCTTCTGAGCCGCGCGGCCTTGTGGCTTGGTTGGGTTGACCCCGCCCTGTTTGTCATCATGGCGGGTTCATTTTTGGGCATTCTGGAGCACGCAAAAAGTCGGCTCGACCGAGACCGGCTCTACACGCACTTGTCAAGCTATCTGCCGGCACCGGTTGCTGCGTCGCTGGCCCTGCAGAGCCCTTCCAGTGCCATCAAGGCCAGCACCAACCTGGTTTCAGTCATGTTTGCCGATATCCGTAACTTTTCGGCGTATTGCGAGGCGCGTCCACCCGAGGAAGCGGCGGCCGTGTTGCATGCTTTTTTCTCCACAGCAACCCGTGTGGTGGAACGCGAAGGCGGCGTGATTGAGAGCTTTCAGGGTGATGCCATCCTTGCCGTCTGGAATGGCGAACCCGCACCGGGTGAGCCCACCAACAAGGTTGACAGCAGCGACCACGCGCACCGTGCCTTGCAAGCGGCGATCAATTTGCAGGCCGCCATGCAAGGCGTCCTGCCAGACCCGGCACCCCAAGGCCTGGAGCCCTTGGCGCTGGGCATTGGTGCAGAGACCGGCCCGGCGATGGCCGGCTCTTTCGGCCTTGCCAGCAGGCGTACGCATCTGGTCATGGGCCGCACCGTCACCATCGCCAGCCGATTGGTCGAAATGACCGGCGAGCTGGCTCACCCCATCTTGGTCGGCGAAGGCCTGGCTGCGCTGGTCGGTGCCGCAGGGCTCCAATCCATGGGTACCTTTTTGCTGGATGGCATGCGAGTGCCTCACCACATTTACGCTTACCCGCTGGTTCGCCCCCCTACTTAAGTTTCTGCCTTGCAACCGATATTGAGCAGCCGAACGGGCCAACCGATGTGCCCCGGCAAAACGCGCCGACAGCACTTTCTGGCCGATACACCATCGCCCGGGGTGCAGCGGTCTGCGCTGGCTGTTGCCATTGCCATACTTGGCTCATTTATTGGCGCATTCAGCCCCCGTGCTCACGCGCTTGAAACCCCCTCGTGCGTTTGGAAAAAATTACCGCCAGGTGTCGTCTTGGCTGAGCCAGATTCGCCCGCCGTGGTGTTGCAGCGCATGTTGGCGCAGTTACCCGATTGCCAGAGAGACCCGCAGTTTCTGGCCGCGTTAGGCCAATTGCTCAACAGCCAGGGCCGCTATGTTGAAGCCTCCGATCACCTGGAGCGCGCACTCCTGCTGGAGCCCGATTTGAAGGATGCCCAGTTGAGCTATGCCATTGCGCTGGCGGGCAGCGGCGACATCAGCTCGGCCAAGGCCATGATTGACAATTTGCTGAGCGACCCCGATCTGCCAGCGGCGCTTCGCCCCCTCATTTCAAACCAGAAGGCCCTGCTCACCCACCCCAGCGGCAATGGCAATGGCAATGGGTTGCTCGATCCGCACGCCTGGCAAACGCGCTTCACACTGGCCACGCGGATTGGGCATGACAGCAACCTGCTCGGCTCCCCCGACCTCAATAGTTTGGCGCTCACCCTCGCAGGTCAAACCATCGTGTTGCCGCTTGACGAAAACTACCTGGCCCGCCCCGCGCCCTACGCGAGGACCGAGGTGCAGCTCCAGGTGAATCGCACCACGCCCGAGGGTGTGCGCTGGGATGCCATGGCCAGCCTGCGCAGCCGCTACAGCCCTGCCATTTCCACAGCGGGTTCCTCTCAAATCGATGTGTCCATGGAGCGCAGCGACCTCAGCTTGCGCCAGAGTCCCAGTCAAGCCACCACCCCCACCACGACCCGCACCGCAGGCAGTTACATCAACGCCAGTGCATCCGCGCTGGATGCCAGCTCAGGCACCCAATTCTCGGCCTGGGGGTTAGGCGCAGGCTGGGCCACAGCGTGGCGGACGCAAGCCTTGAGTGCTTGCCAAGCCCGTGCGGGGCTCGAATTTCAGGAGCGCAACTATTTAGACAACGAAGTGTTGTCTGGAAGATACATAGGGTTATCCCTAAATTGGTCGTGCGAAAGCGTCAGTGGCGCACAACTAACGCTTGGATTCAAGGCGGGGACAGATCACCCTGGCAACGAAGCTCGCCCGGGTGGCGTGCAACATCAAGCCAGTTTGAAAGCCGCTGCTTATCTGCCGCAAAGCCTTCTGGGGTTGGGTTCGCCCTCAGCCGATCTGTCAGCATCAAAGGGTACTTTTCGCAACGGGTTTCTCATTGATCTTGAGTTTAGCCAACAACAAGACTCCAGCGGATACAGCCCAATTATTGACAGTGGGCGCTCACGTAGCGTGTCTCGTACGGCTGCGCGAGTCGAGTATCAATACTTTTTCTCCCGGTCATTTCAAGCGGTTTTGGGGGCTGAGTGGGTCGGCCAAGTCAGCAGCATTGCCCTGTTTGGTTTGAACAGCCAGGGTGCCTACACCGGTTTGCGTAAAAGTTGGTAACACGAATTGGCTTCAAATGTTTTCAAAAGCATGTGATGCCCGTCACTTGTTCGCTGGCACGGTCTGGCTTAAAGTGTCATCAGGTTGGCAAGAAAGCTGATTCACGGATTGCTAATAATTTAATAGCTCATGTGATAATGCCTCTGCAAACTTGTAACGATAGCGTTTGGCGGCAGGAAGAGTTTCAACACACTGCATGCCTTCGAACGTGAACCCGTCACTGGTTTCATTTTTTTTAACACTAGTAAGGAAGTACAAATGCCATCACAAATTTCTGGCTCATCTGCAGTAGCGATTCAGGTTTACCAAGCGCTTTACGGCAGAGCACCCAGCAACGCATTGTTGAACAGCTACACAGCGCAAGCTAATGCCAACCCGCAGCAAACTTCCGCGCAAGCTGCGTCGGCACTTGCCAACGACCTGGCCGGTGGCTTCTCCACCACCACCAACGCAGCACTCGCCCTGCAAGTGTTGAATAACGTCAACATCACGGCCACCACCGTCAATGCTGCCTCGTATGCCACGCTGTTATCGGCGCTTGAGGCTGCATTCTTGGGCTTTGGTCCTGCATCACGCGGTCAGATCATCCTGAACCTCACCAACTTGCTCGCCAAGCTGGAAGGCGACGCAACATACGGCGTGGCGGCAACCGGGTTCAATAATCAAGCCTATGCTAATTTCGTGTACGGCAGCAACGGTGCCAACACCAGTCCAGGAGTTGTTGCTGTCGCATTGTCAACGTTCAACCTGACCGTAGGTGTCGACAACGTGCAAGCCACAGCGGGTGACGACGTTATCATTTCTCGTGTACTCGGCGCTACGAACACACTGGCGTCCGGCGACGTCATTGCTGGCGGTGCAGGTGCAGACAGTCTGTACGCTGACCTGATCAACCCTGGCTTCGCTATCACAGCTGAGACAACCGGTGTTGAGACGGTTCAAATCCGCGCTCAAACCAATAATGGTGATTCGGCGGCTAACAACATCGCCATTACCCAAATCGACGCGCAGCGCATGGTCGGTGTGAACCGTTGGGAATCCAACAACAGCCGCTCAGATGTCGTCATTGAAGACGTGCGCATTCTGGCGAACCAAATCACCAAAGACATCACCATTGCTTTTGTTGAGACGGACCCAGGCCACGTTGACTTCGGCGTGTATTTTGACCAGTTGTCACTGCGCAGCCAAAGCAACACCACCAGCGTGCTGTCCATCGAACTGTTGGACACCCGCAGCCAGGCATTGGGCACCGGCCCTCTGAAAGACAATCCGTATGACAGCTTCGCGTTCCTGATCGGCACTACGAACATCATCGTTCGTTCGCCTGCCATCGATTCCGCATTGACCTACGCTGAGTTGCGCGCTGCTATCGACGCACAGATCACCGTGTTGAAGGCAACACAGCCTCTGCTGGCGAACTTCACCGTGACCCTGGGCGCTGAGTTCACCCGTTTCGACACACAGTCCGGCCAGGCAGTCAAGGGCACCACCATTGTGTTGACTGACACGGGCGGTGGTGTTTTGACCACCAACCCTGCGGCAGGTTTCGCAACCTCCAGCGGCTTTGTGCCTCCAGTCTCTGGTTTGCACACCAGCATCAGCACGGTTGCTACCAGCTCTACCGAAAAAGTCACCGCCAAAGTCATCCTTGACGATGTGGGCCGTGGCAGCACGGGTGGCGACTTGGTTATCGGTGGCCTGTCCACCGGTGCTACGTCCAGCTCCAAAGGCGTTGAGCGTTTCGAAATTCGCGTTGACGATAACAGCAAGGTGGAGTCTATCAACTCCACCAATAACACGCTGCAAGAAGTGACCTTCGTCAACGGTCTCACCACCAGCAACAGCTTCGCTTATGGCGTGACGGTGAAAGACAAGGGTAACCTGACGGTCAACGGCAATTCTGGCACCAACGGCGGTAACGTCACAGCGGGCCTAGTCGGGCCTATCCAGGGTAACGGTAACTCCGGTGCTGGCCAGCAAACCACCATTGATGCACAAAACGGCATCAACACGCCTCTGCCTGGTTCGGCGGCCCAGACTGCTCGCAACTTCGGCTTCTCCGATGTTCGCCTGCTGGACGGCTCTGCAATGGCCGGTCAACTGGCTTTCTCGGCCGAGATCACCGGTGCTTCGATTCCGAAGTACATGAACCTGCGTGACATCGGCGCACTGCCAGCATCAGACAACATCGCTTTCTCGTACAGCGGTGGTGCCAATGACGACGCCCTGTTTGTTCAGATCGACGGTGGCGTGGCTGGTAGCCGCAGCACCATCGTGTCAGGCCGCGAAGACTTCACTTTCACCGCCAACGGTGGCGCTGGCAATGACGGCATCACCTTGCGTGTGGTGGATGGATTGTCAGGCGGTGCACAAGCCTGGTACACGAACCAGAAGCTCAACGCCAATATCTTTATCAACGGCGGTGACGGCAACGACACCATCCGCACCCCAGGTGCAGGCGATGTAGTTATCGATGCTGGTACGGGTGATGACACGGTTTACACCGACAACACTGGTGCATTGGCTGCGACCGCTTCCTCGGGTTCGTCATCTACGACTGCTGCGGTCGCCAAGACCAATGACTCAGCCGCTGAATTGGCTGCCGCGCAAGCTGCTGCTGTTGCTGAAAACACCACTGGTTTCGTTACTGTCGCTGCCACTGGCTCTGCGGTAACTACAGCCATTGCCGCTGCTGCATTGAATGCGCTCAGCGTGGCGGTCGCTAATCTCACAGTGCCTACGGCTGCCGCACCGGTTCCTCTTCCTTCACGTGCGAACGTTGAAACTGCAATCAATAATGCGACTGCCGCTGGTGGATTGACGTTTGCGCAAGAGCTCGCACTCAACGCTGCTTTCAATGTGACCACGGGTGGTGTTGTAACACCAGCAACCACGTTTGTTCCTCAGGCTATTTCTGGCGAAGTGGCCGTTGGTGGCAACGTTACAGCAGCCGAGCTTGCCGCAGGTAATGCGCTGTTGACACCCATAATTACTGCAGCCAAAGCTGCGCAAGCTGCTGCTGCTGCAAACCTGGCGAACAAGGCCAGTACGGCTGCGGTGTTGAACGGTACCCAATTGGCAGTTGTGAATGCAACGGATGCTATCAACCGCGTTTTTGACGCAACGACGGCAACGCCTGCCGGTACGCAAACCACGGTGACCAACCTGGCGGCGTTGCAAGCGTCTG
>JANNFW010000022.1:0-6666 GCA_031380235.1 Rhodoferax sp.
AAAGCTACTCCTATTTTTCATAGCAGCCTGAAACGCTGAACCCGTTCACATCGCTCTGTTCTGGCTTGAAATGCTGGTTTGACAAGTACAAATAATGAAATTCAATCGTATCCGTCTGCGCACCCTGTCCTCGATGATCGCTCTGGCCTTTGTCGCCCACACCGCATGGGCGGTAGACCCGTTTCAGGTGCGTGACATCAAGGTCGAAGGCCTGCAGCGCATCGAGGCGGGCACGGTGTTTGCCTCACTGCCCGTTCGCGTGGGTGACACCTACAACGACGATATGGGTGCTGCCGCGATTCGTGCGCTGTTCGCCCTGGGGCTGTTCAAGGACGTTCGCCTGGAGGTGAATGGCGATGTGCTGGTGGTGATCGTTGAAGAGCGCCCTTCCATTGCAGAAGTTGAGTTTGTGGGCGCGAAGGAGTTCGACAAAGATGTGCTCAAGAAGGCGCTGCGGGATGTCGGCCTGGCAGACGGTCGCGCTTTTGACAAGGCGCTGCTGGACCGTGCCGAGCAGGAGCTCAAGCGCCAGTACATCAACCGCAGCCTGTATGGCGCAGAGGTGGTGACTACCGTCACACCGATTGAGCGCAACCGCGTCAATCTCGTGTTCAACGTGACCGAGGGCGAGCCCGCGAAGATCAGCGAGATCAAGATCGTTGGCAACAAGACGTTCTCGGAGTCCACCCTGCGCAACCTGTTTGATCTGAACACTGGCGGCTGGTTGAGCTGGTACACCAAGGCTGACCGTTACTCGCGTGCGAAGTTGAATGCCGATATTGAGTCGATGCGCAGCTATTACCTCACCCGGGGGTTCCTGGAGTTCAATGTGAACTCCACACAGGTGGCCATATCGCCGAACAAGAAAGACATCGGCATCACCATCAATGTGACCGAGGGTGAGCGCTTTGTGGTGTCGGGTGTCACCCTGCAAGGCAACTACCTGGGCAAAGAGGAAGAGTTCAAATCATTGGTGACGATCCGTGCGGGCGAGGCGTACAACGCCGATCTCGTGACGCAAACCTCCAAGGCTTTCAGCGACTACTACGGCAACTTTGGTTTCGCCTTTGCGCGGGTCGAGGCTCGCCCAGAAATCGACCGCAGCAGCAATCGCGTATCTCTGGTTTTGTATGGCGAGCCCTCGCGCAGGGCCTATATCCGCCAGATTAACGTCGCGGGCAACAGCCGCACGCGTGATGAAGTCATTCGCCGCGAGTTTCGCCAATTGGAGGCCTCGTGGTACGACGCTGACAAGATCAAGCTGTCGCGCGACCGGGTGGACCGACTGGGTTATTTCAAGGAGGTCAACATTGACACTCGCGAGGTGCCCGGCACGCCCGACCAGGTCGATTTGACCGTGACCGTGGTGGAAAAGCCCACGGGCAGTTTGAGCCTGGGCGCGGGGTTCTCGAGCTCGGACGGGCTGGGCCTGGCATTCAGTGTCAAGCAAGACAACGCGTTTGGATCTGGCAACTCGCTGGGCATACAGGTCAACACCAGCAAGATCAACCGGGTGGTGGTAGTCAGCACCACCGACCCTTACTTCACCACCGACGGGGTATCCCGAACGGTCGACGTCTACTACCGCACTTCCAGCCCGTACCAAGACCAGAACTACTACCAGCTCATCACCTCGGGTGCGGGTATTCGATTTGGTGTGCCTTTTACAGAATCTGACACCGTGTTTTTTGGATTCGGGGCCGAGAGAACCGAAATCGTTCCCGGCAGTGCGCTGCCCGATACTTATCTCAACTACGCCAACCAGTTTGGCTATATCAGTACCGCTTTCCCCTTGACCGTCGGCTGGGCCAGGGATCGCCGCGACAGCGCACTCGCGCCCAATTCCGGGGTGTTTCAGCGGGTCAGCGGTGAGTGGGGCATTGGCGGTGACGTGCGCTATGTTCGTGGCACCTACCAGTACCAGCAGTTTTACCCGTTCAACAAACAACTGACGGGTGCTGTGAACGTCGATCTTGGTTGGGGGCAGAGCATTGGTGACAGACCGTTTCCGCTGTTCAAGAACTTTTTTGGCGGTGGATTGGGATCTGTACGGGGTTTTGAGCAGGGTAGCCTGGGCCCGCGCGATGCCATCACAGGTGTGAACCTGGGCGGTACCAAGAAGGTCAACATCAACACCGAATTGCTGATACCGTTCCCCGGTGCGGGCAATGACCGCACCCTGCGTTTGTACGGGTTCTTCGACATTGGCAATATTTACGCAGCCAATGAGAACATCAGCTTTGATGACATGCGCTCCTCCTACGGTATCGGTGTGAGCTGGATTTCTCCCGTAGGCCCGCTGCGTCTGGCGTTTGCCCGCCCGGTCAAGTCGTTTGACGGCGATAGAATCCAGACTTTGCAATTCCAGATTGGAACTTCTTTCTAATGACGACTTTTTTTCGCCACTGCCTACGAGGTGTCCTGTTTGCGGGGTTTGCTTTGGCTCCGCTTGCACAAGGGCAGGAGTTTCGCATTGGATTTGTCAACACTGACCGTATTTTCAAGGAAGCCAACACGGCCAAGGCGGCTCAGACCAAGCTGGAGCAGGAATTCTCCAAACGCGAAAAAGATCTGACGGAAATGGGTGTCACCCTGAAAACTTCGGCGGACAAACTGGAGCGCGAGTCGCCCACCTTGGCCGACAGTGCGCGAGTTACCCGTCAAAAACAACTGGTTGATCTCGACCGCGACTTCCAGCGCAAGCGCCGCGAGTTTCAGGAGGATCTGAACGCCCGCAAGAACGAAGAGTTGCAACAGGTGCTGGAGCGCGCCAACAAGGTGGTCAAGACGGTCGCGGAAGCTGAGAAGTACGACCTGGTGTTGCAGGAAGCGGTCTACGTCAACCCCAAGCATGACATCACCGACAAAGTCATCAAGGCACTTAACGCTGTCGGTGCAAAGTAACCCGGCGCGCGCTGGCGTTCCCTGAGTCAATAAAAAGTGTCACTGCGTTTAAGCGCCATCCTTGAGTCTCTGGGTGGCGAGCTGATTGGCGATCCTCAGACGGAGATCTTCGCCCTCGCACCGCTGGAGACCGCCAACCCCACTGACCTGAGTTTCTTGAGTCATCCGAAATACGCGTCCTTGCTGGCCGCTTCAAAAGCCGGCTGCGTGATTGTGAGCCCGTCGATGCAAACAGCCGCCGCTGCGCGGGGTGCCTGCATCGTGACCGACGATCCCTATCTCTACTTCGCGCGCGTCACGCAACTTTGGAAGCGTTCTCACTCGGCAACATCGACCGCTTTGAGGGCTGCTCGGGTTCACCCGTCCGCCGTGGTTGATCCAGCGGCCCAAATTGATATCTCCGCCATCATTGGCCCGCTTTGCGTGGTGGAGGCAGGCGCAAAAATTGGCGCGGACACCGTGCTGAAGTCACGTGTGACGATTTCTGAAAACTGCGTCGTCGGCGCGCGCTGCATTTTGCATTCTGGCGTGGTCATTGGTGCCGACGGTTTCGGTTTCGCGCCTCGCCAGGGCGCGTGGGAAAAGATTGAACAGCTCGGCGCGGTGCGCATTGGCGATGACGTTGAAATCGGTGCCAATACCTGCGTTGACCGGGGCGCCCTGCGTGACACCGTGATTGAAGACGGTGTGAAGCTGGACAACCTGATCCAGATTGGCCACAACGTGCGCGTCGGCAAGCACACCGCGATGGCGGGTTGCGTGGGCGTGGCGGGCAGTGCAGACATTGGCGCGCACTGTTCCATCGGCGGTGGGGCCATTGTGTTGGGCCATCTCAAGGTGGCAGATCACGTCACCATCTCGGCTGCCACGGTAGTCACCCGCTCGATCCTGAAGCCGGGGCACTACACCGGCATGTTCCCCATCGACGACAATGCCGCGTGGGAAAAAAACGCGGCCTCGCTCAAGCAACTGTCCACACTGCGCGAGCGGATTCGGGTGCTTGAGCGACTTAACGAACGACCAAAACCATCATGATGGACATTCACCGCATTCTCAAACAGTTGCCACACCGATATCCTTTTTTGCTGGTCGATCGGGTGTTGGAGATCGACAAGGGCAAGCGCATTAAGGCTTTAAAAAACGTCTCCATCAATGAGCCATTTTTTGAAGGCCATTTTCCGCATCGCCCCGTCATGCCGGGTGTACTGATGCTCGAAGCCCTGGCCCAAGCGGCTGCGCTGTTGGCCTTTGATGCGTTGGACGCCTCGCCCAGTGCTGACATCGTCTACTACTTTGCAGGTGCTGATGCGGTGCGTTTCAAACGCCCGGTGGAGCCTGGCGACCAGTTGATTTTGCAGGTGGAACTGGTTCGCATGAAAGCGGGCATCTTCAAGTTCAAGGCGCAAGCGTTGGTGGGTGACGCGCTGGCGGTGGAAGCTGAGCTTACCTGCGCTATGCGGTCTATTGTTTGACGTTCGTGTGACCATCGCGTGATATTCCCGTCGTGACTGCCATCCATCCGACTGCTATTGTTGACGCGCAGGCTGAGCTAGACAGCTCGGTGACTGTCGGCCCCTACACCCTGATCGGCCCGCACGTCAAGATCGGCGCGGGCACTACAGTAGGCCCCCATTGCGTAATAGAGGGCCGCACCACCCTTGGCTGCGACAACCACATCTTTCAATTCAACTCCCTGGGCGCCATTCCGCAGGACAAAAAATACGCGGGCGAGCCTACCGAGTTGGTGATCGGTCATCGCAACACGATCCGTGAGTTTTGCACCTTCAATCTTGGCACGGCGCAGGACGCTGGCGTGACCCGCATCGGTGACGACAACTGGATCATGGCCTACGTACACATCGCGCACGATTGCCAGCTTGGCGACCAGATCACCATGGCCAACAATGTGACGCTGGCCGGCCACGTGCAGGTGGGCGACTGGGCCACCGTGGGCGGGCTCACGGGCGTGCTGCAACGCATGCGCATTGGTGCGCACAGCATGGTGGGTTTTGCCAGCCACGTGGGTAAAGACGTTCCGCCGTTCATGGTGGTGGACGGCAATCCATTGGCAGTGCGTGGTGCTAACCTGATTGGCCTGCGCCGGCGCGATTTTTCCGCTGACCGCATCACCGCGATTCGCGAGATGCACAAGCTGCTCTACCGCGAGGGCAAAACGTTGGACGACGCGCGCGTGGCGATCTCAAAGCTGCCAACGCAGTTCCCACAGGCCGTGCCCGATGTTGCGTTGATGGATGCCTTTTTGGCCAGTTCTGCCAGCGGCATTGCACGCTGATGCCGGGGCCCCGCGTTGCCATGGTGGCAGGCGAGGCCTCTGGCGATATGCTGGCCGCCCACCTGCTGCAGGGCATGCACGCGACCTGGCCCCACTTGACGGCGCAAGGCATCGGTGGCGCGCACATGACGCAAGCCCAATTCGATGCCTGGTGGCCCAGCGAAAAACTTGCGGTGCGAGGCTATGTAGAGGTGCTGCGCCATTACCGCGAAATTGCGGGCATTCGAGACCAGCTCAAACAGCGATTGCTGAAAACGCCACCGGATTTATTCATCGGCGTGGATGCGCCCGATTTCAACTTGGATCTGGAGCGCACGCTCAAAACCAGCGGCATCAAGACCGTGCATTTCATCTGCCCGTCGATTTGGGCGTGGCGGCCAGAGCGAGTCGAAAAAATTCGTCAAAGCGCGGATCACGTACTGTGCATTTTTCCGTTTGAGGTGGATTTGCTCGGGCAGCACGGTGTCAGCGCGACCTATGTGGGTCATCCGCTGGCCTCGGTGATTCCCATGCAGCCCGATAAAGGAGCTGCGCGCCAGAAGCTCGGGCTGAGCGACGGCGATTCTGTGCTGGCCATTCTGCCCGGTAGTCGAAAATCTGAAATCCAGTACATTGCGCCACGTTTCTTTGCGGCAGCCAAGCGATTGAAGCAAGCGATGGGAAACATCAAAATGGTGGTTCCGGCAATCCCGACTTTGCGGCCCGAGATTGAAGCGGCGGCATCCGCGTGTGGCGTGTTGAACGATCTGCAAATCATCAACGGGCAATCTCACACCGCGCTTGCCGCGTGCGACGTGACACTGATTGCCAGCGGCACCGCTACGCTGGAGGCGGCGCTGTTCAAGCGCCCGATGGTGATCGCGTACAACATGAATTGGTTGTCGTGGCAGATCATGAAGCGCAAGCAGTTGCAGCCGTGGGTCGGCTTGCCCAACATCCTGTGCCGCGATTTTGTCGTGCCCGAGTTGTTGCAGGATGCCGCTACCCCCAAGGCGCTGGCAGATGCCGTGCTTGAATGGTTTGAGGCGCCTGCCAAAATAGCCGCTGCACAAACCCGGTTTCAAGTGCTTCACACTGAGCTGCAACGCGACACCGTGAACCTGGCCACCGATGCGATCCAAAAAATTCTTGAACGCTGAACAGATCCGCTTAAGCTGGGACATCGTTGGCCTCGTCGCCGGCGTGGACGAGGCCGGGCGTGGCCCGCTGGCCGGGCCAGTCTTTGCGGCAGCGGTGATTCTGGATGCACGCAACCCGATCAAAGGCCTGGCAGATTCCAAAAAACTGACCGCTTTGCGGCGCGAAAAACTGTTTGACGAAATCCGCGCCAAGGCGCTGTGCTGCTCGATCGCGCAAGCCAGCAGGCAGGAGATTGACGAGATCAATATCCTGCAAGCCAGCTTGTTGGCGATGCGCCGCGCGGTTGAGGGCCTGCGCCTTCGGCCAGCCAAAGTGCTGGTGGACGGCAA
>JANNFW010000090.1:0-1846 GCA_031380235.1 Rhodoferax sp.
GGCTGCCGCGCCGGAAATCGGGTCAAGCTTGATGTTGGCGCTTTTCAGAAACTTATCTTCGCTCGCCGCGTCCGCAAAGCTGCGCGAAATCTCGGCATAGATCACGATATTGATCACCAAGGCCTGTCGCGCTGCGCACTCGCCCAAACGCTCAACACTCCATTCAGCCCAAATCGGTTTTTGTTCGATCACATCGATTAAAACACTGCTGTCCACCAAAATCATCGCATGCTGTCCTCGCCGCGAGTTTCACGCAAAACTTCTTCGGTGCTCAAGCCTGCAATGCCGATCCCGATAAACTTTCGAAATGGGTTGGCTGCTTTGAGCTTGGCGGGCTGTGGCTGCGCTGGAGCAATCGCCACGCGGCCGTCGGGCAAGGGCTCAAAATCTACAGCGTCACCGGGCCGCACCCCCAGATGCAGGCGCATGTTTTTGGGCAACGTGACCTGGCTTTTACTGGTCAAGGCGTAACTCATGGCTTGCTCCTGAAAATAAGGATTTATTTTAGCATTACCTTAAACCCCAGGTGTGGTATTACTTTTATCAATGACAACCATGTGGATTTATCATTGCAGCCGTCTGCTTGATCACCACAAGCCAAAGCGACCCAGAAAATGATCCGAATCACTGAGCTCAAGCTCCCGCTTGACCACACCCCTGCCGACCTGAACGCGCTGGTTCACACCACATTGGGTGTCGCTGCGACTGATATTGCGCAGTGGCAGATTTTTAAGCGCAGTTACGACGCGCGCAAAGCCGCCGTGCTTGTCGTGTATATCGTGGATGTGAGACTTCTCAGCGACGATGCTGAGGCGGTAGCTCTGTCCAGGCACTGCGCCAATCAACACATCTTTGCAGCACCCGATATGGCTTATCGCTTGGTCGCCCAAGCGCCATCGAATGTGGCGCTGCGCCCGGTGGATATTCCGAAACGACCTGTGGTCGTGGGCTTTGGCCCCTGTGGCATTTTTGCAGCACTGATGCTGGCGCAGATGGGTTTTAGACCCATCGTGCTGGAGCGCGGTAAAAAAGTGCGTGAGCGCACGCAGGCCACTTGGGGCCTTTGGCGTAAGAACCAGCTCAACCCTGAAAGCAATGTGCAGTTTGGAGAGGGTGGTGCGGGCACATTCTCAGACGGCAAGCTGTGGAGCCAGATCAAAGATCCGCGTCATCTGGGCCGCAAGGTGATGACGGAGTTCGTGAAAGCCGGCGCGCCCGAAGACATCCTGATCGAATCGCATCCTCACATTGGCACCTTCAAACTGGTGAAGGTGGTGGAGAACATGCGAGAGCAGATCATCGCGCTGGGCGGCGAGATTCGCTTTGAGCAGCGCGTGACGGACGTGTTGATTGAGCCCCAGGCCGATGACGGCCACAACCGCGTGCAGCGGGTTCGCGCGTTGATGGTGCTGGATGTTGCAGCGACCAACTCTTACGAACTGCGCGCTGACCACGTCGTGATGGCGCTGGGCCACAGCGCACGCGACACCTTCGCCATGCTGTACGCGCGCGGTGTTTTCACAGAAGCCAAGCCGTTCTCCATCGGCTTTCGAATCGAGCACCCGCAAGGCCTGATTGACCGCGCCCGCTGGGGCCGTCACGCGGGGCATCCGCTGCTGGGTGCCGCAGAATACAAGCTGGTGCATCACGTTGAAAGCGGTGCAGGCCAAGGTCGCAGCGTGTACAGCTTTTGCATGTGCCCTGGCGGCACCGTAGTGGCCGCAACTTCAGAGCCAGGCCGCGTGGTAACGAATGGTATGAGCCAATATTCGCGTAACGAGCGCAATGCCAACGCAGGTATCGTGGTAGGCATTGACCCGCGCGATTACCCCACTGATTCAGCTTC
>JANNFW010000132.1:0-1561 GCA_031380235.1 Rhodoferax sp.
GCGCGGTGCCGTAGCCCGCAGCTTGCAGCAGCGAGGGCAGGGTGGGGTGCTCGGGCGGCAGGCCCAGCACGGTGCTGGTGCGGGCTTTGCTGTTGATGGGCTCCTCCAGCGCACCGCGCAGGCGGTACTGGTAGCGCGCGGTCATCAACGCAAAACGGGTGGGCGAGCACACGGGTGCGTTGGAGTAGCCCTGGGTGAGCTTGATGCCTTTCGCCGCCATTGCATCCAGGTTGGGCGAGACAGGCTCGCGACCACCGTAGCAGCCCAAATCCGCGTAACCCAAGTCGTCTGCAACGATGAAGATGATGTTGGGGCGCTGCATGGGTGGCACTCGCAACTACTCTGGTTTGAAGCCGCTTGCTTTAATTGGGGCTTCCCAGCGCCGGTAGTGCTCCGCCTGCGTGCTGCCTAGCTCTTGTGCCGAGCCGTAACTCGGCACCAAACCAGCGTTCTGGATTTTCTCCTGCACATCCGGCGCTTGCAGTGCATCGCTCACCGCACGACCGATGCGCGCAACAGCATCGGCTGAAAGACCGGCTGGTCCGTACAAACCAAAGAATCCGTCCGCCACCACGTTGATGCCAAGTTCTTTGAGCGTGGGCACGTTGGGCAAGGACTTGGAGCGCGCGTCACCCGTCATCGCGACGATGCGCACCTTGCCCGCACGGTGATGTTCAATCGTCTCAGCGGCGGTGTCGATCATCAGCGGCACTTGGCCGCCCAGCAGGTCGGTTGCTGCGGCAGCACCACCTTTGTAGCCGATGTGGGTCAGCGTCGCGCCTGCCGATTGACCCAGCAGTTGCCCGGCGAAGTGCGGCAAGGTTCCGCCACCGGGCGTTGCATAGTTGGCCGTGGCGGGCGCGGCTTTCATCGAAGCCAAAATCGCCTTGATATCACCCGCAGGGGCGCTCGGGCCTGCGGTGATGGCAAAGTCAAACGTGATGACCCGCGCAATCGGCGCGAAGTCTTTGTTGACATCAAACCCCATGTTGGCAAACAGCCAGGGTTGAACGACCAGTACGCCACTGGGGGTCAAAGCCAGCGTTTGTCCATCGGGCGCAGCGCGTTTGAGCTCCGTCATGGCGATGCGGCCACCCGCGCCGGGCTTGTTGTCCACAATGACGTTTTGGCCGAGCGACACGCGCAGCTTGTCTGCCAAAATCCGCGCCACGATGTCGGCCGAGCCGCCTGCTGGAAAGCCGACCAGGATTTTCAGCGGCGGCTTGTCCTGCGCGAAAGTGAGCGTGGCAGGCAGTGCGAGGACGCAGATTGCAGCAATCTGTGCAGCGAGGAAACTTGTGACGTGACGGCGTTTCATGTGTGTCTCCAGAATTTGTGATGAATCGAAATTTTCATCTGACCTGATTTTGCCTCGTTACCGCAGCGCCGCTAAACTTGCTCGGTTTCACCTGCGTGCAATCACCGATCTCTTCATGACCTCCTTGACCTCCACCCGCTCCTCCATCCTCCCCTTAAGCCTGCTGGTCGCACCCAGTCTGGATGACCCGCGCCCGCTGGTGATTTACCACGGCGGTGGCTGCCCCGATGGCTATGCAGCTGC
>JANNFW010000133.1:0-3084 GCA_031380235.1 Rhodoferax sp.
CCGTACCTACCGACCCGCTGATCTACCGCTGGTATGAAATTGTCAGCGTTTATGGCACCACCATCAAAGAGCTGATCCACGAAGAGTTTGGCGACGGCATCATGAGCGCCATCGACTTCAGCATGGACATCGTGCGTCAACCCGACCCCAAAGGCGACCGCGTCAACGTGGTGTTGTCGGGCAAATTTCTGCCGTACAAGCAATATTGAAGAAGCAATATTGAAGAAGCAGTACTGAAGAAGCCGTACTGAAGCCGATGGAAGTCAAACCCCCGCTGCCGCCTTTCACCGCCGAGACGGCAGCGCAGAAAGTGCGCATGGCCGAAGATGCCTGGAACTCGCGCGACCCCGCGCGCGTGGTGCTGGTCTACACCCCCGACACGCGCTGGCGTAACCGGGTGGAGTTCCCCGTGGGGCGCGGGCAAGTGCAACAACTGCTGGAGCGCAAGTGGGCCAAAGAGCTGGACTACCGGCTCATCAAGGAGCTGTGGGCCTTCACCGGCAACCGCATCGCCGTGCGTTTTGCCTATGAGTCGCACGACGACTCTGGTCAGTGGTACCGCTCCTACGGCAACGAGAACTGGGAGTTCAACGAACAAGGTTTGATGGTGCAACGTTTTGCCAGCATCAACGACCTGCCCATCAAGGAGTCAGAGCGCAAATTCTTCTGGCCGCTGGGGAGACGGCCTGACGAGCATTTGGGGTTGAGTGAGTTGGGGCTTTGAGGGGGTGGGGTTGGGTGGCTTGAGGCTGGCACGAGACAGTCAGCTTCTGGAACTGCTTGCTCAAAGTCCGATACTCCCACTTTTGCACAAGTTAACCGCGACCTAGTCAACCCCTGAGCCTTACAACCAGAGGACGATTTCTTGCGGGTGGTAATCCGGCGCGTGATGTCACGCTGGATCGAGAATGCGCTAAGGGTCGCTTAAAGTGATTCGCTGCGTCGGCAGATAAGCGAGTGTGCGTCCCCCGCGTCAATACGATACAGACTGCGACAATCGATGAACCGACGGGCCATCACTACCAGCACCCGCAATCACATTCGCTCAGCACACCCGACTGTTCCGCAGAATTCCATGCTCGCTCTCGAACTGCACACCACGGACATTCCCGCGATCTATGAGCGATTCGAGCACGAGATCGGCGTGCGAAGCTGGAAGGAACGGGTATCTAACGTCAAGCAGGAAATCAAGGGAAATCCGTTCCTGAAAAAATACCTCCTCCAGGAGAATGAGATTGCCTTCCAACTCGAGCAACTTCGCGAACTAAAGCAGCGCTTCGGCAGGGTCGCCGCAATGGCCTATAACGACCGCAGTCACTATCCGGCAGCCAGCTTCGCGGCGCAGGTGCTGTCCGTTATCGACGCTTCGAGCAGCACGATGGCGGAGCGATTCCGCGCAAGAGTACGAGCTAGCATGCGCATAAATCCAGCGGATTTGCGCGCACTGCGCCTGGAGCTAATGACTGCTACTCACTTCCTGCGGGCCGGGAAAAAGGTGACTTGGCCGGAGATGTCAACAAAGCATGTCGAAGGGCAGCGCGTATGCGACCTGGTGGTGGCAGACCTTGGGCCACTTGGGCTAGAGCTGGAGTGCAAGTCCTTCTCGGAAGATAAGGGGCGAAAGATAACGCGTCGCGAAGCGTTGGAGTTTTTCTGGCTGGTGCGTTCCAATCACTGGAAACGACTGCGTCTGGGCACGATGGGCGTGGCGGTGGTGTTGACGGTTGAACGCAAGCTCTCACCCGCGTACATGGATCGCGTTGCATTGGCAAATGTGGTGGCTTCTCACGCGCTGTCTGGACAGGCAGGTGCTCTGGAAATGAATGGCATCACTGTCCAAACGCTCTTTTTCGATGCGCAGCAGTTCGGTGCCGAACTGCACCTAAACGGAGGCGAACACGATCACCAGCGAATAGTGCTGGACAAATTGACCGCCACAAGAAATAAGGAAACTGTGGCAATGTCGACTGATGCGGGTGGTGCCTTGGTCCTGGCGATCCAGAGCAGGGAAGACGACACACTCATGGATACCATCGTGCGCACGCTCAAGGACTCAGCATCAACCCAATTCACCGGCGAGCGTGCGGGCATGATGGTGGCTGGCCTTGACGGCCTGAGTGCGGAGCAGCTGCGGAACGTCGCAACGCAAGACCAGGATCCCGAGGCAGTGCCAACCGCGCTGCGCATGCATGCGAGCCGGTTTCTTGGCTCCGCTGGTCGCGATCACATCGTTGGCGCCGTTTTCTTGAGTTCCAGCGCATTGCGCCCTGCCGTGGCAGACACGCTGGATTCAGGCGGCACAGCCTACAACTTCCCCAAGCGCGAGAGTTCGTTCTGGTCCGACGATTTCAGTGGTCTTTTCGGCCGGCAGGGCTGACATCGCGAGAATCCCATTCAGTGAAGCGTCAATGGCATCGAAGTCGTCTTCACCCGCAACACGGTAGCCGACACCTCATACGACACTGGCGCACTGCTAGTAATGTCCGCCGCGATGGTTCTGGCGTGGGGGTGTTGAAAGAGCCACCGAAACCGCGCTCAGACAATTTAAGCCGGTGCGCCGACCTGACGGCTGGGAGCCGCTTTTGCGAATGCTTCGAGCGCGTCGCAGTTTGCCATGATGCGGTCAATCGTGGGCGTGTTGGCGACGGTTACTTTGAAAACCCGCATCACCGCAACCACGCTGGCCAGGCAGATATCGGCCATTCCCGGGGTGTCGCCGTGGCAGAAGTTGCCGGTGGCTGTCTCGCTCGCAAGGCGCTGCTCCACGGCGCTCATGCCGGTGGTGAACCAATGCGTAATCCACGCGCGCCAGGCGGCATCGTCAAAGCTGCTGTTCGCTGTGAGGTACTTTCTAACACGCGGCGTGATCAGCGGATGTGTATCTGAAGCCAGCATGGCCGCAATCGAGCGCACACGGGCTCGGCCATGGCGGTCACTTGGCAAGAGCGGCGGCGTGGGTTGCGTTTCGTCCAGAAACTCCAGAATCGCCAACGACTGTGTGATGGGCGGATGTCCGGCTTCAATCAGCGTCGGTATGCCACCCAGCGGATTTATGGACAGGTAGGCCGCACTGCGCTGCTCGCC
>JANNFW010000558.1:0-5988 GCA_031380235.1 Rhodoferax sp.
GCGGGGTTCAGGGGCAGGGTGTTGAAACGGGTGGTCATGGCTGGATTGTCGGTTAGCGCACATACGGAAGGCCGTTGGACGATGCAAAATGCAGCCTTTGGCCGCTCGATGCCGCTCATTCAAACAAACGGAGAACCCAAAATGCGTCAATTCACACTCAGCCTGATTTGTGCGGCAAGCTTGCTCAGCGCCTGCGGCAGCAACGTGGTCAACCCTGTCACCGGCCAAGCCGAGCGCTCGGTGATGAGCGAGGCCGATGAGGTCACCGAGGGCCAAAAGGCCCATGCCGAAGTGCTCAAAGAATATGGCGTGCTGAACAACCCTCGCCTGCAAGCCTACGTCAACGAGCTGGGCCAGCGCCTTGCCAAGCAGTCGCACCGCAATCAGCTTAAATGGACCTTCACGGTGCTGGACAGCCCGGAGATCAACGCCTTTGCACTGCCCGGCGGCTTTGTGTACATCACGCGCGGCATCATGGCCTACATGGAAGACGAGGGCGATCTGGCCGGGGTGCTTGGGCATGAGATTGGCCATGTGACGGCCCGCCACGGCGCGCAGCGCGCGACGCGGCAGCAAGATGCAGGCCTGGGCGTGCTGGCGGCGACCGTGTTGGGCGCAGTGCTGGAGGCCAAAGGCGTGGCAGGGGCGGGCCAGGCGGCAGCCCAAGTTTCCCAAACGGCTGCTGCAGGTTATGTAGCGACCTACGGGCGTGAGCAGGAACTGCAATCTGACAGCTTGGGTGCAGAGTACCTGTCGCGCAGCAACTACGACCCCAAAAACATGATCAACGTCATCAATGTTCTGAAGAACCAGGAGCGCTTTGCTGCTGACCAAGCCGCCAAAGCAGGCCGCGCTGCACCTGCTGGAAATAGCTGGCTGGCCTCGCACCCCAGCAACGACCAGCGCCTGCAAAGCATCACCGAACTGGCCGCCAAGTACAAAGGCAACTATTCTGACGATGGCCGCGCCCGCTTTTTGCAAGCCATCAATGGCATCGCTTTTGGTGAAGGAGCAGAGCAGGGCGTGACCCGAGGGCGTAACTTTTACCACGAAGGATTGGGTTTCGCGCTGACGGCACCGGCAGGTTGGAAGATTCAAAACAGCGCCGACCAATTGGCCGTGGTCAACCCCGAAAGCAATGCCGCCCTGGTATTGAAAGGCGTGCCGCCACAGGCTGGAAAGACCCATGATGAAGTCATTCGTAACGTGGTCAAACCGACCCAGGGCAACGCAGATCGACTGGTGATCAACGGCTTGCAGGCGACGCACTTCACCGGTGCGCGAGCTGATGCGCAAGGTAAGGCGCAGGCGGTTGAAGTGACCGTGGTCAGTGGCCCCAACAATGCGCTTTACCTGTTGAACTATGCCGCCAAAGATGCAGCCGCGATGCAACGCGCACGCGCGCAGATGCAAGAAACGCAGGGTTCGTTCCGTACGTTGACGGCGGCGGATCGAGCTGCCGCCAAGCCCTGGACACTGCGCCAAGTGACCTACCCGAGGGGTGGTTTTGCAGAAATGGCACGCACCTCGCCGCTTGCGGATGCAGAAACTCAACTGCGGCTGATCAACGGCTTTTACGGCGGCGGTGAGCCCAAGCCGGGGCAACTGGTGAAAGCGGTTGAATAGCGCTGCGAAGGTCGTGTCGGTCGTGCCGGTCGCCCGGCTGGACGGCATTGATGCCCTGCGCGGCTTTGCCATGGTCTGGATGGCCCTGTTTCACTTCTGCTTCGATTTGAACAATTTTGGCTATACCAAGCAGGACTTTTACAGCGACCCGTTCTGGACTTGGCAGCGCACCTGCATCCTGAGCCTGTTTTTGTTCACCGCGGGTTTCAGCCAAGCGATCGCAGTCAGCCAGGGCCAAAGCTGGCCGCGCTTTTGGAGACGGTGGTCGCAGATTGCGGTGTGCGCATTGCTGGTCACTGCGGGCTCTTACTGGATGTTTCCCAAGACTTTCATCTACTTTGGCGTGTTGCACGGCATGCTGGTGATGCTGATCATCGTCCGGTTGACTGTGCCTCTGGGCCACTGGCTTTGGGTGATGGGGACTATGCTTGTGCTGGCAGGCTGGATGGCGGGGCAGGTGAGCTTGCCGGCGGACATCGCCCATCTTCTCAACAGCAAATCGCTCAACTGGATCGGCTGGGTGACGCGCAAACCCTACACCGAAGACTACGTGCCGTTGCTGCCGTGGCTGGGTGTGATGGGATGGGGAGCCGCTACAGGCGCGTGGGCCATGCGCCGCAAGGTTCGATGGTTGAGTTTGCCCAATCGCAGCTCAGCGGTGTCGCAGTGGCTGGCAAAGCTCGGTCAATGGAGCTTGAGTTTTTACATGATCCATCAGCCGCTGATGATTGGCGCGCTGATGGGGTTAGCGTGGGGTTCTTCCATTGCTACATCATTCGTGAAGTAGGCGCACCGACGAAGACAGTGCTTTAGCACGGCTAGGAGGTGTAACACCCTTCACGGATGATTTAGCAGTGGAATTATTCGATCTTCGCTTTGGAGCGCAAATCTTCTTGGTACTTAGCCAGTTTTTGCTGCTGAAGTTGCTGCGCGATTTGTGGCTTGACGTCGTCAAACTTCGGGAACTGGGCCTCGCGTGTGTCGTCCAGGCGGATGATGTGGTAGCCAAACTGCGACTTCACCGGCACCTCGGTCATCTTGCCTTTTTGCAACGCCACCATGGCATCCGAGAACTCTTTGACATAGTTACCCGAAGCCGCCCAATCCAAGTCACCGCCGTTGGCACCAGAGCCTGGGTCTTTGGATGATTTTTTGGCGATGTCTTCAAACTTGCCGCCCTTTTTCAGCTGGGCAATGATGGCTTTGGCTTCGTCTTCTTTCTCGACCAGGATGTGGCGTGCCTTGTATTCTTTGCCACCGTTGGCGGCAACTGCCTTGTCGTATTCCGCCTTCAGGTCGGCATCAGACACCGGGTTTCTCTTCTGGAAGTCTGCAAACAGTTCGTTGATCAGAATGGTTTGGCGCGTCAGCTCCATCTGGTCTTTGAAGTCCTGGCTGCCCTCCAGACCGCGCAATTGAGCTTCTTGCAAGAAGACTTCACGCGCGATCACCGCATCGCGCAACTGGCCTTGCTGCTCCGGCGGCACCGCGCGGCCCGCTTTGGCCATTTGCGCCGCCAAGGCATCCAGACGCGCCTTGGGCACGGCTTTACCATTGACGATGGCGACGTTTTGCGCATAGGCCACGGGTGCCAGCGCGACAAACATCGCTGCACCTATCAAGCCAGCCAAGATTTGCTTTTTCATACAGATTTCCTAGGGATTCACAGTTAAAAATTGGGGAGCAATGAAGGAAGGCACAAAAAGCCTAGCTGCGTTGCGTTTCGATGGCAATGGCATGAACGCCTTGGTCAATAAAAACCTGGAGCGAATCATACACAAGGCGGTGGCAGGCGACGCGGCTTTGACCCGCAAACAAAGGTGACGCAATTTTGACCCTGAAATGGGTTCCAAAGTCGGTCCCGTTAGAACCCACGTGCCCCGCATGCTGGGAGCTTTCGTCAATCACCTTAAGCGCCGTGGGTTGCAGCTTTTCACGCAAGCGCTGTTCCAGCAGGGCCGCCGAGTGCGTCAATGTTGATGGCATGGGTTCTGTGTTCATGTCCCAGACTTCGGTTCGTCAGCCTTGAGGTGCGGCGCAATGTACAAGCCCTGCCCGATGATGAAGGCCAGTGGGAAAACGTATCCCCACAGCTTGAAGTTGACCCAAGCGTCCGTCGAAAAATACGCTGCCACATAGCCGTTGATCACCGCCATAAAGAGGCAATACGCAATCCAAACCACATTCAGCCGCATCCAAACCGGGTCGGGCAGGTCTAACTGGCTACCCAGCATCAGTTTGAGGAAGTTTTTCTTGGCTGTCCACAGTGCAATCGACAGGCCTATTGCCATCGCCATGTAGAGCACGGTCGGTTTCCACTTGATGAATAACTCGTTTTGCAGAACCAGCGTCAAGCTGCCAAACACCAAAATCAGCAGCAGCGTGATCTTGTGCATCGTTGTCAACTTGCGGTCCATCGCGTAAATCAACGCCATTTGCACCACGGTGGCGGCCATCAAAACGCCCGTCGCCACGTAAATATCGTAAAGCTTGTACGCCCCCACAAACAGCACGATGGGCAAGAAATCGATCAGAAATCTCATGCGGGCTTGAACTCCAGAGACGCCGAGTTCATGCAATAGCGCAAGCCCGTGGGGGCCGGGCCGTCTTCAAACACATGCCCCAAGTGCGCGCCGCAGTCCGCACAATGCACCTCGGTGCGCTTCATCCACAGCATGCCGTCAACTTTGGTGCCCACGGCGCTCGGGTTCAGCGGCTGAAAGTAACTCGGCCAGCCCGAGCCAGATTCAAACTTGGCACCTGAGTCAAACAGCGGCTTGCCACAGCAAATGCAGTTGTAAATGCCCGCCGCTTTGATGCCCTCAAGCCGGCCCGTGTAAGCGCGCTCAGTCGCCTCGTGCCGCGTCACATCAAACGCCAGCGGCTCCGCGCCTTTCTGCTGGAGCAGCGCTTTCCACTCTGCGTCCGTTTTTTCAATTTTGTAAGTCATCGGCGTATTTTCTCAGGTTTCGAGGCCTGCGGCTTTGTAGGGACAGCGCCTTGAGATACGAGCCGCAAGTACTGAGTTCCGCGCTCGGTGATTTTGCTTGGTGAAGTGGTTTGGGCTAGTTTAGGTAAAGTCTAATTTTGCTACTATAAATATAGCTAACTATGCTCATTATTCGAGAGCTAGAGGCATTTTTTATTGATATATTCGGCGGTGGCGCGGTTTTGGGCTGTTTTTAGGCTGTTTTAGGCGATATTTACTACAATTGTGGTAAATATCAAGATATCGTCCAAATTCCATGTTGCTACCAAACCTCCAACAGCAGCCTCTGCGCCGCCTGAGCAAACGCCTTATCCCGACTGACAAGAGTCGCGCCGACCGTCACTGCATGGGCTGCGATCATCATGTCCATACCGCCCAGGTTGATGCCTTTTGCCTCAAGCGCGGCGCAGAGTTCGCCGTAGCACCTTGCCACGGGCTCATCCCACGGCAACACGTCCACGCGCAGGAGAATTTGCTCCATCGCATTTTTCAAACGAAGCGGGTTGCCTTTGCGTTGCAAGCCGTACTCCAGCTCAGCCAGCGTGACGCTGGACATCACCACGTCGCCCACTGGCACGGCGGACAGCCGCTGCAAAAGTGCCTCCTCCCGGCCTTGCATGATGTGGCTGATGATGTTGGTGTCGAGCATGAAACGCGTGGCTGCGCGCGTCACCTCGGGCGGGCTCACTCCTGCCAGCCCTCAAACGGATCGCGTCGGGGTTGGTCTGACCTGCGCTCGATCAGGAAATCATCATTCTTGTTCTGCGCCACCGCGTCCAGCAGGCCTTGCCAATCGGTCGGGCGGCGAGACAGCACAACATCGCCAGAGTCAGGATCGCGGCGGATGAACACCTCTGGCACGTCAAACCGGAATTCGAGCGGCAGCCGAACGGCCTGGCTGCGGCCCGTGGTGAAAATTTTGGCGGTTTGAAGCATGACTTTGACGTGCTATATGTTGATATGTCTCATGATATCTATCCAACCCGCTTATGTCAATCTTCCTGCGTTGAAGATTCGTAGAAATTGCCCGCAAAAACGACCGTCAAGACGAGCAACTGATCTCAATCCCCGCCGCCCAATCCGGCGGGAAGCCCGCGTAGGCTTCAAAACCGGGATGTTCGTCAAACGGCGATTCCAGCAATTTCAGCAGCGCTGCAACACCCGAAAAGTCCTTCAATTTCGCCAAACGGATGGCCTGCTCGCCCAAATGATTGCGCAGGACGAATTTAGGGTTGGTTTTGAGCATCAAATTGGCCGTTTGAGCATGATCAACCTGCGCAAGGCGCTCTGAAAAAGAAAGCAGCCAGTGGTCGAACGCCGCGAGATCCAGGAACAGATCGCGCTCGGTATCCACGGGTGCGCCTGCGATGTGG
>JANNFW010000195.1:0-1922 GCA_031380235.1 Rhodoferax sp.
TTTGGCGAACGAAAAAACGGTCTGGGAAGATGTCTCAGGCGGCTTGGACATGCTCAACGTGGGCCGCTTCACGATGGCCAGTCGGGCTTACTGCGGCCGCTTTAACTTCAATGGCCAGGATCAGCAAAAGCGCGTCGGCACGCTGTCAGGCGGTGAGCGCGGACGTTTGCATTTAGCCAAGACCTTGATCGCAGGTGGCAACGTGCTGATGCTTGACGAGCCCAGCAATGACCTGGACGTTGAAACGCTTCGCGCGCTGGAAGATGCCTTGCTGGAATTCGCCGGATCGATCATGGTGATCAGCCATGACCGCTGGTTTCTGGATCGCATCGCCACCCACATCCTCGCCTGTGAAGGCGACAGCCAGTGGACGTTCTTTGACGGCAACTACCAAGAGTACGAAGCCGACAAGAAGAAGCGCCTGGGCGAAGAGGGGGCCAAGCCCAAGCGGATGCGGTTTAAGGCGTTGAAGTAATTCCATTTCTATTTCAATCGGATAGGTCGTTTCACCTCCTAGCCGCGCTAAAGCACAGTCATAGTCGGTGCGCCTACTCTCCAAATGAAATTGAAAAGGACTAGGTCGTTAAGCCTTCAGCAACTTCTGGCGCACCATGTCAATATGGTTGCGCAGCGAGTAAAGCTCATCCGCATAAGACAGTGGCACCGTCACTTTTTCGGCGCGAACTTCCAGCGCCTCAAGCTCGGTGAGCAGAACGCTTGCGGATTCAGTGTTCTCACCCAGGCGCTCTTCAATATTGCGCAGTTGCCCGTACCAACGGAAGATGCGTGAGCGGATTCGGAATTGGTACAAGGGCGGCACGATGCGCGACAGCGGCAGCAGCACGGCCACGATGATGCCCAGCGCCAGCCACATGCGCTCCATCAAATTGGCCATCGAAAACGGCAGGTAGCGCTGCAACAGGGGTACGCCGTTGCGGATTGTGCGGTCTGCCTCCTGCGCCAGGGGGAACTCGGTGTTGGCAATGTTGGGATATTCGCGTGCTCGGTTGAACCAACTGGCGCTGCCATGCATTTTGAGCGAGGCTTGCGAGAAGAGTTGCAGGATGGCGGGATGTACGCCGTCGCGCGCCAGCAAAGTGGTGGTGGGGGCCACCAGGCGCACATCGCTGGTGGGCACATCGCCTGCCAAATCGACCACGCCGCGCGGCAGCGAAACCGGGGTCAAAAACGAAAATCGCCGCGAGTAAGCCTCGTTTTGGTTGAAGTCCAGTAGCTTCACGCCCGGTGTCTGCAACAGCATTTGCACCATGGGTGATTCGGGGGCCGAGGCGAACACAATGGCATCAACCTCGTTGTTGAGAAACGCCATCGTCGCCGGGGTTTGCTCCAGTTTTGAGAGCTTGAGTGTTGCCAGTTCAAGCCGATTCACGTCAAACAGTTTTTCCATCAACGCGGGCACGCCGCTGACTTTTGTTCCCACGTTGATGCGCAGTGTTTTGAGCTGACCGAACGAGGTCAGCGTGTCGTTTGTGGTCGCATCAATCGCGGCTTGCGTCTTGTAGAACAGCCACAGCGGCTCTACAAAAAGGCTGCCCAAAGATTCAATGCCGCTTTCGGCGTTGAGAGGGTTCTCGTCGCTTCCGCCTTGCACAAAGCCAAGATCGACCTTGCCTTCGCGCAGCAATTGCAAGTTGGCCGATGAGCCCTCGCTGGCCACAAGGCGAACCTCGATGCCGTTTAGCGCCAGCGTTTTGGCGTAGCGGGTGCCAAACTCTGCATAAGCACTTTGCGCCGGGCCTGTGGCCAAGGTGACGTGCTTCGGCGGATTCGGGTCGAGCCACCAGTAGGCCAAGGTCAGCAAGGCCAGCGCCAGCAGGATAAAGGGGCCGGCGGATACCAGCATCGCCCGCATGGACAGCAGGGCGTAGGAGATTTTTTTAGCCATGGAGGGCACTATTTTG
>JANNFW010000210.1:0-2594 GCA_031380235.1 Rhodoferax sp.
CGAGGTTTTGTTTGGCCCGAATGGCATCGCCACAACCCTGCCACTGGGCCACACCGTGATGCTGTGCCCGACGCTGGCACCGCTCGATGTCGAGCAGTTCGCCAAAGAGCTGATTCCCCGTGGCCTGCACACGATTGATGCGCCCATGTCCGGCGGCCCGGCGCGTGCGCAGGACGGCAGTATGAGCCTGATGGTGGCCTGCCCTGATCACGTCTTCGCGCGCCACCAGAGCCTGATTCATGCGCTCTCGCGCAGCGTGTTTCGCATTGGCGAGAAGCCCGGCGACGGCGCACGCACCAAGCTGGTCAACAACCTGCTGGCGGGTATCAACCTGGTAGGCGCTGCAGAAGCCCTGGCAATGGCGCAAAAGATGGGCCTGGATCTGGTAAAAACGCTGGAGGTGATTGAGCAGTCCAGCGGGCAAAGCTGGATCGGCTCCGACCGCATGCACCGTGCACTCGCCGGAGACTATGCCCCGCGTGCGCACATGACGCTGCTTGAGAAAGATACCCGCCTTGCGGTTGAAGCGGCGGCAACGGCAGGGTTTGACGGACCGCTGGGCGCACGAGCCCGTGACGTGTTCGCCCAAGCCAGCGCGGGCGGACTCGCAAATCTTGACGATGCCGCGTTATTCAAGTGGCTCGGTGACAAGGCCTAAAATGGCCGAATGATTTCACGCGAACCCACCATTGAACGCTTGGCGATTGCCAAGTCCCTCCTCCTCACACCATTCGGACTGGATGAAACCCATCTGGTCAAAGCGCTCAACGAGATCAAGGCCCACAAGGTCGATGATGCCGACCTTTATTTCCAATACACCCGCTCTGAAGGCTGGAGCCTGGAAGAAGGCATTGTCAAAACCGGCTCGTTCAGCATTGACCAAGGCGTGGGGGTGCGGGCGGTCAGCGGCGAGAAGACGGCGTTTGCTTACTCAGACGATATCTCCAACGCATCGCTGTTAGATGCAGCGCGCACTGTGCGAGCCATCTCGGCAACATCCAAATCGGCGAAAGTGAAGACTGCCACGCCCAAAATCTCGCGCAGCCGCACTCTCTACCAAGATCTTGATCCGATTGCGTCGCTGGACAGCACGGCCAAAGTTGGGCTCTTGGAGAAAGTCGAAAAACTCGCCCGCGCCAAAGATCCGCGCGTCGCCCAAGTGATGGCGGGCCTGGCCATTGAATACGACGTGGTGATGGTGGCCCGCGCAGACGGCACTATCGCCGCCGACGTGCGCCCGCTGGTCCGGTTAAGTGTGACGGTGATTGCGGAGCAAAAAGGTCGTCGAGAAGTCGGTTCCGCTGGGGGTGGTGGTCGTTTTGGCTTGGCGTATTTTGACGATGCCTGCATCGAAAAATACGTGGACGAAGCCGTGAAAGCAGCGCTGACGAATTTGGAATCGCGCCCCGCCCCAGCAGGGGAAATGACAGTCGTTTTAGGCTCGGGCTGGCCCGGCATCTTGCTGCATGAAGCCATCGGCCATGGCCTGGAAGGCGACTTCAACCGCAAACGCTCTAGCGCCTTCAGCGGAAAAATTGGCAAGCGCGTCGCCGCCAAAGGCGTGACGGTGCTGGACGACGGTACGATTGCAGACCGCCGTGGCTCGCTCAACGTGGACGATGAAGGCAACACCAGCCAAAAGAACGTGCTGATTGAAGACGGCATCTTGAAGGGCTACATCCAGGATGCGATGAACGCCCGCCTGATGGGTGTCAAACCCACCGGCAATGGCCGCCGCGAGAGCTACGCCCACGTGCCCATGCCGCGCATGACCAACACCTACATGACCGCGGGCGACAAAGACCCGATGGAGATCGTTGCCAGCATCAAAAAAGGCCTTTACGCCACCAACTTTGGTGGCGGGCAGGTGGACATCACCTCCGGCAAATTTGTCTTCTCGGCCTCTGAAGCCTATTGGGTTGAAAACGGCAAAATCCTCTACCCCGTCAAAGGCGCGACCCTGGTTGGTAGCGGCCCTGAGTGCCTAAAGCGCGTCAGCATGATCGGCAACGACATGAAGCTCGATAGCGGCGTGGGCACCTGCGGAAAAGAAGGGCAGAGCGTGCCGGTGGGCGTGGGGCAACCGACCTTGCGGATCGACGGGTTGACGGTGGGCGGAACCGCTTGAAGTTTGGTTTTGCGCCTGTTGCAGCAGGCTATTTGTCGGGAAACACTAATCCGGCGGGATCGATGGAAAAGCTGTACGGAAACACATTTTTTCGTCTGCATGCACATGAAACGGGCGATATAGCGGGGGCAAACTGTAAAATGTCGTCGTATGACTCGCCGAGAATGCTGGCAACAAACCGGTTTGGCGCTGTAACATTGCACATCACGCCCACCCAAACCCTCGCCTGCATCTGAAACCCTGATCCTCCCTTTTTTTAAACTAACGTGAGCGCCTTAATCTCAGTCATCGTCGTCAACTACAACGCAGGTACTTTGCTGCGAGGCTGTATTGACTCGATTTTGAGTTGCCCGGTTGATGTTGAAATTGTGGTGGTGGACAACGCATCGCAAGACAACAGCCTGGATGCGCTGGCGGGCTTGCCGCATTTACAGATCATCAGAAACCCGATCAACACAGGCTTTGC
>JANNFW010000223.1:0-16993 GCA_031380235.1 Rhodoferax sp.
CAACGCCGTCTGGGGTTACCCGATGCATCGGTGCTGGTGCTTCAAGGCATCGCCTTCGTGCTGATACTGGCCAGTGAAGCCTTGCGCGAAGTGGACTGGCGAGCCCTTCGCACCAAGCTCAGGCGGTCATCTGGACCCAGCCCGATCCAACTGGCCATGGGGGACGAATTCACGTGACCGCCGATCAATGGATTGCACTGGCGGCCGGTATTCTCGGCGGGGTGTTACGCGTTGGGGTGCCGTTTCTGTTCGTGAGCTTGGGCGAGTGTTTGACCGAAAAATCGGGTCGCATCAACCTCGGGCTGGAAGGCGTGCTGGTGCTGTCGGCGATGGTGGCCTTTGGCGGCGCGTATTGGAGTGGTTCTGCCTGGGTGGGCGTGCTGGCGGGCGCTCTCGCAGGTGGTCTGCTTGCGGCGCTGCATGGTGCCTTGTGTTCTTTGCCCCGCGTTAATGATGTGGCGACGGGTATTGCGCTCATGCTGCTGGGCACGGGCTTGGCGTTCTACTTCGGCAAGGCTTTGATCCAGCCCCAGGCGCCGCAGATCCCGGCCATCGCGCTGGGCCAATGGAGCGAGTCCTCCGCCGTGCGCGCTGCCTTGCAGGTCAACGCACTGCTGCCGATCGGGCTCGTGCTCGCGGTGCTGCTCTGGTGGGGTTTCAAGTACACGCGCTACGGGCTGCTGGTGCGCATGGCTGGAGATTCAGCCAATGCAGCCCGCGCACTGGGTTACTCGGTGGGTGGTATCCGATGGGTTGCCACCACCCTGGGCGGTGTGATTGCGGGATTGGGCGGTGCATCGCTCACCTTGTTCTATCCTGGAAGCTGGAACGAGGGCATATCGAGTGGGCAGGGCTTGATCGCAGTGGCATTGGTGATTTTTGCGCGCTGGAGCCCCTTGCGCTGCATTGGCGCAGCAGCCCTGTTTGGCGGTGCCGGTGCGATTGGTCCCGCGCTTCAATCTGCCGGTATCGGCTGGGGCTATCACCTGTTCAATACGGTGCCCTATGTGCTGACGTTGCTGATTCTGGTGCTCACCTGCAAACCTGGCAGCGTGGTGGCAGGCAGCCCCGGAGAGCTTTCGTCAACTCGGTAAATTAAATCCGATCAATTCAACCCAGAAACTGAAAGGTCAAACCCCATGTCAGGCTTAGGTGGACTTAACAAATCAAAGCACGGCGTCGTGCTCGGCCTCGTGCAATTGCAGTTGCCCGTGGTGGTGACTCCCGCCGATTTGGCGGCACAAACCCAGCGGATCTGTGACTTGGTGGCCAAGGCGCGGCGCAATCAAGGCACCATGGACTTAGTGGTGTTCCCTGAGTACTCGCTGCATGGGCTGAGCATGGACATCAACCCGGAGATCATGTGCTCACTGGACGGCCCCGAAGTTGCTGCGTTCAAGCAAGCATGTGTGGACAACCATATCTGGGGTTGCTTCTCCATCATGGAAGAAAACGCTGGCGGCAACCCCTACAACAGCGGGTTGATCATTGATGATGCGGGCACCCTTCGCCTCTACTACCGCAAGCTGCATCCCTGGGTGCCTGTGGAGCCCTGGGAGCCCGGCAACCTGGGTGTGCCCGTCTGTGACGGCCCCAACGGCAGCCGCATTTCATTGATCATTTGTCACGATGGCATGTTCCCCGAGATGGCGCGCGAGGCCGCGTACAAGGGGGCGGAAATTATCATCCGCACAGCGGGTTATACAGCGCCGATCCGCCACGCGTGGAACATCACCAACCAGGCGAACGCGTTTTGCAACCTGGCCTACACCGCCAGCGTGTGCATGTGCGGCAGCGACGGCAGTTTTGACTCGATGGGCGAGGGCATGTTCTGCAACTTCGACGGCACGGTGATGGTTCAAGGCGGGGGTCGTGCCAACGAGATCATCACCGCTGAGCTACGGCCTGACCTGGTGCGCGAAGCGCGTGCGGGCTGGGGCGTGGAGAACAACATGTACCAGCTGTACCACCGGGGTTATGTGGCGGTGAAGGGCGGCGCGCAGGATTGCCCCTACACCTACATGCACGATATGGCCAGCGGCCAGTACAAATTGCCGTGGGATGTGGCGGTGACTGACGGTACTTCGTGCGGTTTCGCACCCCCCACGCGCAGCTATGCTGCGCACGCGTCGGATCCGCTTGTCCTCAAAAAGGCAGTGTGAGGAAGCCTTGTATGAATCGCTTCGTCCAAGCCAACCCCTACCGCTGGCCCTACAACGGTGATTTGCGGCCCGACAACACAGCATTGATCGTGATCGACATGCAGACTGACTTCTGCGGTGTCGGCGGCTACGTAGATAAGATGGGTTACGACATTTCGCTGACCCGGGCGCCGATCAAACCGCTTCAAACGCTGCTGACGGCCTTCCGCGCAGGCGGGTTCATGATCATCCACACGCGGGAAGGCCACCGCCCTGATCTGGCCGACCTGCCTTCCAACAAACGCTGGCGCTCCCGGCAGATTGGCACCGATGGCGTGGGCATTGGTGATGTGGGGCCGTGCGGGCGCATCCTCGTACGAGGTGAGCCGGGCTGGGAGATCATTCCAGAGCTGGCACCACTATCGACCGAGACGATCATCGACAAACCGGGCAAGGGCTCGTTCTACGCGACCGATCTTGAACTGATCCTGCACACGCGCGGCATCGCTAACCTTTTGCTGGCCGGCATCACCACTGATGTGTGCGTACACACCACGCTGCGGGATGCGAACGATCGCGGGTTCGAGTGCTTGGTGCTGTCTGACTGCACCGCCGCGACCGACCACGGAAACCATCTGGCGGCACTGAAGATGATCACTATGCAGGGCGGCGTGTTTGGAGCCTATGCGACTTCTGTTGAAGTGCTCAAGGCATTGACATGACCAACAGCAGCGCCGCTCGCAACATTATCCCGCCGCCGAGGTCGGTAAGCGGCGCGATGGCGCTGGAAACCTATGGCCTGACGAAGCGCTTCGGGAGCTTTACTGCCCTGGACGATGTGACGATGCGGGTGGAGCCAGGTACGGTTCACGCATTGCTGGGCGAGAACGGCGCTGGTAAGAGCACATTGGTCAAATGCGTTGCCGGCTATCAGCGGGCTGAATCTGGCGGCATCATGATTGATGGGCGCGAGCAGGACATTGCTAACCCCGTTATCGCCCGCGCCTTGGGCATTGGCATGGTCTACCAGCACTTCACGCTAGCACCTGGCATGACCGTTGCTGAGAATCTTTTACTCGCCTCAGACACCGTGCCGATGCTGATTGACTGGCGCGCTAAGCGCGCCGAGCTGTCAGCTTTTTTGGCGACAACACCCTTCACCCTCGACTTGGACGTGTGCCCCGCCGCGCTCGCAGCCGGGGAAAAGCAGAAACTCGAGCTGCTCAAACAGCTCTACTTGAAACCGCGTCTGTTGATTCTTGACGAGCCTACGTCAGTGCTGACGCCGCAGGAGGCGGATGAAGTGCTGGGTCACGTGCGGGAGTTTGCGCGAAGCGGGCAGTGCACCGTCATCATCATTACCCACAAGTTTCGCGAGGTGATGGCTTATGCAGATTCTGTGACCGTTCTGCGCAGGGGGCGCGCAGTACATCACGGCCGTGTGAGCGACACCACGCCCGCGTTGCTGGCGCAGGCCATGATGGGGGAGTCGGCAATTGGTGACTCCGTACCCTCGAATACACCAAGTACAACGTCAAAAAAGCAGCTTGCTCTCGTCAAACACACCAAAATAGCTATAAATAGTGAAGCAAATGATCAACCTACCGCGTTGAAAGTGGAGAGCCTCTGCGCGCAAGGAGATCGAGGCACGCTGGCATTGCACGGCATCAATTTGTCAGTGGAATGCGGAGAAATTTTAGGGGTGGCTGGCGTTTCGGGTAACGGACAACGCGAGCTGGTTGAAGCGCTGGTAGGGCAACGCGCACGTCTGTCGGGCAACGTCAGCGTAATGGGCGAGCCCTACAAAGGAGCGTGCGACGAAAACCATCGTCTTAGAGTGCGAAGCCTGCCTGAAGAGCCCTTGCGTAACGCATGTGTAGCCGATCTTTCAGTCGCAGAAAACATGGCGCTGCGCGACTTTGATCAAGCACCGCTCTCGTGGCATGGTTTACTGCACTTCTCGTCTTGGCGTAGCCGTGCCCGCACCTGGATTGCGGATTACGGGATCAAAACTCAGGGTGAAACGCCGCCCATTCGCAGTTTGTCAGGCGGCAACATCCAGCGCGTAGTGCTGGCGCGCGAGTTGAATGGCGACATCAATGTGTTAATTGCCGCCAACCCGGTGTTCGGACTTGACTTTGCAGCCGTCGGCGAGATTCACGCTCGTCTGCGCGAGGTACGCGCCAAAGGCGCTGGCGTATTGCTGATCAGCGAAGACCTCGACGAGTTGCTGGAGATGGCGGATCGCATTGTCGTCATGAGTGAAGGCCGTATTGTGTTTGAAGTCGCCGCTGCCGGGGCCGACCGCCACGTTTTGGGTGCGCGTATGGGCGGGGGACATGGCTGAATTGACCACCCTAGGCGCAACGCCGTTCGACTTCGCGTTCGAGCTGCGCACCACGGCGCTCGTCATCATCGACATGCAGCGCGACTTTCTGGAGCCGGGTGGCTTTGGTGAGACCTTGGGCAACGATGTTTCGCTGCTGTCGGCCATCGTGCCGCAATGCAAAGCAGTGTTGTATGCATGGCGCACTGCGGGAGGCCTTGTGATCCATACCCGCGAGGCCCACAAGGCAGATCTGTCGGATTGCCCGCCCGCCAAGCGCCACCGGGGCAACCCCAGGCTGCGCATTGGCGATGCAGGCCCGATGGGTCGAATTTTGGTGGCCGATGAACCTGGCAATCAGATCATCCCAGAACTTGCACCCACTCCCGGCGAGTGGGTGATCGACAAGCCTGGCAAAGGCGCGTTTTACGCGACAGCCTTGCACGACATGCTGCAAAAGCGGCAGATCAGTCACCTTATTTTTATGGGCGTGACGACCGAAGTCTGTGTGCAGACCTCCATGCGTGAAGCGAATGACCGAGGTTACGACAGCCTGCTGCTGGTCGATTGCACGGAGAGCTACTTCCCGCACTTCAAAGCCTCGACGATTGAGATGATCCACGCCCAAGGTGCGATTGTGGGATGGACGGCACCCAGCGATTTGCTGTTGCCGAAGCTGACCCGATAATTCGCTTGTCAAAACGCCAGCAAGTCCACTGATGCAAAGCACCAACCAACGGCCCTCGCGCCTTGCATCCTTGCCCGCGCACCTCTCCCGCGCAGACGAGGTCTACGCGCAACTCAAGCACGACATTGGTGACTTCAGCTTGGTGCCAGGCGACCGCTTCACAGAAACAGAAGTCAGTGAGCGTCTGGGCGTCTCCCGCACCCCCGTGCGCCAGGCCCTGTTCAAGTTGCAGCAGGAAGGTTTCGTCGAGGTGCTGTTTCGCAGTGGCTGGCGGGTGCTGCCGTTTGATTTCGAGCAGTTTGAGCAGCTTTATGACCTGCGCATGGTGCTGGAGACCACCGCTGTTCGCCGACTGTGCGACGACGGGCTGAGACGCGGTGTGACGGTTGACGACACATTGATCAACGAGTTGATCGGCATCTGGCTGGTGCCGACAGCACAGCGCAGCTCAGACATGGCGCAAGTCAGCCAGTGGGATGAGGGGTTTCACTGCGCCTTGGTACAGGCAGCAGGCAATGCCGAGATGGCGCGCGTGCACCGCGACGTGACAGACCGCATCCGTGTCATCCGCAGGCTGGATTTCACCAAGCAGGCGCGCATCGATGCCACTTATGAAGAGCACGGGAAAATTCTCAAAGCCATTCAGCGCAAACGCGGTGAAGAGGCTGCCATGCTGCTGCGCGCCCACATTGAGACCAGTCAGGCCGAGGTGCGCAAAATTACGCTGCACCAGGTGCACATGGCCCGTCAGGCGGTTCGAACTTGAATTTCCACCGCGAGTAACTCACGCATGCTTCAAACCAATCTCCCCACACCCCTGGCTGAATTGAACCAAGTGTTCGATCAGTACGAGGACGCGCTGATCCATAACAAGGTAGACGTTCTGGATGCGCTCTTCTGGAACAGTCCTCATACGCTTCGTTATGGCGCCAAAGAAAATCTTTTTGGCTATGACCAGATCAAAGCCTTCCGCGCGTCGCGTCCGGCGGTTGGCCTGATTCGTGACATCGTGGATCGCCATATCGTGACGTTCGGCGATGCCATTGGCGTGATCAACGTGACGTTCAAGCGCCAAGGGGAGCCGCGAATCGGACGCCAATCTCAAACCTGGATCAAGTTTGCTGAAGGGTGGCGCGTGGTTTCAGCCCATGTCAGTTGGATGGATGTTTAGAAGCAGCGCGCAGTGAACCTAGCGCATCACTGTCTGCGCTTGCGCCCCTCAAACGCTCAAGTGCTTGCCCACAATCCCAGCCAGCTCAAACATCGTCACCTGCGGCTTGCCAAACACAGCAAGCAGCTTTGTATCAGCGTTGATATTGCGCTTGTTGGTCGCGTCTTGCAGGTTGTTGGCTTTAATGTAGTCCCACAGTTTTTTGACGACTTGTGGGCGGGACACGGCCTCCGGGCCGATCACGGCGGCCAAGGCGGGGCTGGGGTTGAATCCGGCGGCGGGGGTCTTGGGTTTGGCGGACGTTTTGCGTGGCGTTGCCTTTTTTGCGACAGCGGACTTCGCGGGAGCCGTCTTCTTTGCGGCGGTTTTGGTAGCCGGTTTTGAGGCGGTTTTTGCTGCGGTGGTTTTGCCTGCCGCTGGTGTTTTTGCCGCAGCACCCGCGGCAGTTTTGCGCGGCGGGAATTTGCTCGGTGCAAACTCAAAGTTGACCTTGCCTGCCTCAGCGTCCCACGCCAGCATGGCCTTGAACCCGCGGCGCGTGCGCATCGAGACGAACTTGTCGAGCAAGTCGGTCTTGCCCGTTTCCAGCAATTTGCTCATCTGCTCGCGAACGATGGGCTGTTGCAAGATGATCTGGCCGCTCTTGAAGTCGCAGGTCGGGGTGGCCTGCGCCATGGTCGGCACCGATTTTTCGCAGACGTAATTTTTGCCAAGTTCGTAAACCGCAGCGCCACATTTACGGCAAGCGCCCAACGACTGCTGAGTTGAGAAGTCGATGATCTCGCCGGACTCTTCGCCCTTTTTGTCATCACCAAAATCAAACTCCAGCTTGTAGTTTTTGGTATCTTCGTCAAACTTGATGACCATCTCGGCGGTGAACGGCCAGCCTGCTTTGGAGCGAAAGCCGTCCAGCGGGCCGATCTTCTTGTCGCGCAGAAATTGCTCAACCTCCGCCACTTCAAAGGTGCGTCCGGCGGGTGTTTTGCCAAACGAGAAGCCGCAACCCTCCTCGGTGCCTGACTTGCCGGTGCAGGTGTAGCGACGGTAGTTTTCCTTCACGATGCCGCCGCAGTTCGGGCACGGCGCGGCCAGCGTGGCGTAGTCGCCGGGGATGGTGTCGCGGTCGTATTCTTTGGCTTTTTTGACCATGCGTTCGGTCATCGCCGCAATTTCGGCCATGAAGGTTTCGCGGCTCAGCTTGCCGTGCTCCATCTGGTTGAGCTTGTATTCCCACTCACCGGTCAGCTCGGCTTTGGAAAGCTCTTCCACACCCAGGCCGCGCAGCAGCGTCATCAACTGGAATGCCTTGGCAGTGGGAATCAACTCGCGGCCTTCGCGCAGCATATATTTCTCGGCAATCAGGCCCTCGATGATGCTGGAGCGCGTGGCGGGTGTGCCCAGGCCTTTTTCCTGCATGGCCTCGCGGTGCTCGTCGTCTTCCACGGTTTTGCCGGCGTTTTCCATCGCACCGAGCAAAGTGGCCTCCGAATACCGGGCAGGTGGGCGCGTGGCCAGGCCTTTGGGCTCGGCGGTTTCGGTTTTGACCTTCTCACCGGGCGCAACGGGTACCAGGCTTTGGCCTTTGTCGCCGTCTTTGGCATCGGCCACTTCTTCAGCGGCTTCCTTGCCGTAGATGGCTAACCAGCCCGGTTTGACCAATACCTTGCCTTCAGTCTTGAAGTTGTGCTCTAGAACGGTCGATATACGCGTGGTGACTTGGTACTCCGCACTCGGGAAAAACACTGCCATAAAGCGGCGCGTCACCAGGTCGTACACCTTTTGCTCAGCCTCGCTCAAACCGGTTGGCGCTTGCAGCGTGGGGATGATGGCAAAGTGATCGCTGACCTTGGCATTGTCAAAAATGCGTTTGCTCGGCTTGACGTAATTGCCTTTGATCGCCATGGCCGCAAACGGGGCCAGGTGCCGCATGCCGCTGTTGGCCAGCATGGTGAAGGTGTCTTTGACGACGGACACGTAATCTTCGGGCAGCGCCCGTGAGTCGGTACGCGGGTAGGTCAGCGCCTTGTGGCGCTCGTACAGGCTTTGCGCGATCGACAGCGTGGTTTTGGCGCTAAAGCCAAATTTGCCGTTGGCCTCGCGCTGCAAACTGGTCAAATCAAACAGCAGTGGCGATGTCTGGGTGGTGGGTTTGCTTTCTTCCGTCACCGTGGCGGGCTTGCCGCGCACCGCATCGGCAATCGCTTGCGCTTCGCGCTGCGTCCACACGCGATCTGCCTTGATTTCGGCATCGTCCGCGTTCTTCTTCCATTTCGGATCGAACCATTTGGCGGGATATTCGCCCGCTACAGCAGCGAATGATGCGTGAATTTCCCAGTAATTGCGGCTGATGAACTTGCGGATTTGCTCCTCGCGCTCTACCACCACGGAAAGCGTGGGTGTTTGCACACGACCCACGGTCGTCAAGAAGAAGCCGCCATCGCGCGAATTGAACGCTGTCATGGCGCGGGTGCCGTTGATGCCCACCAGCCAATCCGCCTCGCTTCGGCAGCGCGCAGCATCCGCCAGGGGCAGCATCTGTTTGTCCGTGCGCAGCGATGCAAAGCCGTCGCGAATGGCCTGGGGTGTCATCGATTGCAGCCAAAGGCGGCTCACAGGCAGCTTGACCTTGCTGTACTGCTGGATCAGCCGAAAGATCAGCTCGCCCTCGCGCCCCGCGTCGCAGGCGTTGATGAAGGCGCCCACGTCTTTGCGCTTGGCCTGCTTGACGATGGCGTTCAGCCGCGTCTTGGTTTTGTCCATTGGGTGCAAGTCAAAGTGCGGCGGAATCACCGGCAAGTTGGCAAAACTCCACTTGCCGCGCTTCACGTCAAATTCTTCGGGCGCCTGAATCTCGACCAAGTGGCCAACAGCACTGGTCACGATGTACTGGTCGTTCTCAAAGTGTTCGTCGTGTTTCTCGAACTTGCCCACCGTGGGCGTAAGCGAGCGCACGATGTCTTGGGCAACGGATGGTTTTTCGGCAATTACAAGTGTTTTCATCTGACTACAATCCTCTTCCTCGCGTGCGCACGGGCGCGCACACGCATACGTTTCACCATACCAAATTTTTCAGACCGTCCGAAAAGTGAGCCCAAATTGAGCAAAAAAGTCGCCCCAGAAGACAACCGCCGCATCCAGACCCGGCTCTCCGGCGTGCACGGCAAAGGCGTTTTCGCCGTGCAGAATATCGCAGAAGGCGAAACCATTATTGAGTATGTGGGAGCCATCATCAGCTGGAAAGAAGCGCAGAAGCGCCATCCGCACGACCCCAGCCAGCCGAACCATACGTTCTACTTCCACATTGACGAAACGCGCGTGATTGATGCGCTGGTCGGCGGCAACTCTTCGCGCTGGATCAACCACTCGTGCGACCCCAATTGCGAAGCCGATGAAGACGGGGGCCGCGTTTTCATCAAGGCCCTGCGCAATATTGATGCAGGCGAAGAGCTGAACTACGACTATGGCCTGATCATCGACGAGCGCTACACCCCCAAACTCAAGGCCGAGTACCCCTGCTGGTGCAACGCCAAAAGCTGCCGGGGCACGCTGTTGGCTCCCAAAAGGCGTAGCAGCAAAAGCAGTCGGTGAATGATGAAGTGGCCCGCTGAAGCTATTTGGGAGGCCGTGGTTCCGACGCTTGAAAATTTCACCGTCGAAATCCTGCCCGAAATCGACTCCACCAACTCCGAGCTGATGCGCCGCGCGCGCGCAGGCCAGCTCGACCCGATTTTGCTTGTGGCCGAGCGGCAAACGGCGGGCCGGGGGCGGCTGGGACGGACTTGGTACAGCGGTAGCGCGGACGTTGAAGGCATCCCTGCATTGACGTTTTCGCTTGGCCTGGCGTTGTCGCCGCAAAGCTGGTCAGGCCTGTCTCTCGCCGTGGGCATCAGCGTGGCGCAGAGCCTGCACCCGAGCTTGCAGTTGAAGTGGCCCAACGACATCTGGCTGAACGACCGAAAGCTCGGCGGCATCTTGATTGAAACGGCGACAGTCAATGACGTACGCTATGCGGTGATCGGCATCGGCATCAACATCGCCCCGCGCGAGGCTGCGGGCCTGGCCACGGCGCCTGCGTGGCTGCAAGAGGTGCAGCCCGGCATGGACTCAGGTCTCGCCTTGCAGCGCATCGCCAAGCCGCTGGTGCAAACGATTCAAAAATTCGCGCTGACGGGATTCGCACCGTTTCAAGCCGATTTCCACGCACTGGACTTGCTGGCGGGGCGCTCGGTAAGTTTGAGCGACGCAACCACTGGGCTGGCCCTGGGCGTCGATTCAGCGGGCGGCCTGCGGGTCAAAACCGCCAGCGGCGTGGTTCAAACCATCACCAGTGCTGAAGTCAGCGTGCGGCCTGTTCCCGTATCGACATCATCGCCCGCATCATCATGCTCCGACTGATCGCTCTGCTCCTGATCCTGGCCAACGGTATCTACTTTGCATGGTCGCAGGGGCTGTTTCGGGCGTGGGAGTTCGCGCCTGCCCAGCAGACCGAGCCACAGCGGCTGGCGCAGCAGCTTCGCCCGGAAAATCTGCGCATTCTCAAAGCGGGTGAAGCACGCGGGGCAGAACCCAACGTCACAGTACCGCCCCCCGCAACAACACAAGCACCAGCACCCGTACCTGCGCTGGTGGACACGGTCTCCACCACCCAGCCCGCCGAGTGCTACGAAGCTGGCCTGTTCGATGATGCCCAAACCAATGCGTTACGCCGCACTTTGGAGGCCAAGCTGCCCTCGGGTTCCTGGCAGCTGGAGAGCGCCGTGGAGCCAGCGCGCTGGATTGTCTACATGGGCAAATACCCCAACGCCGACGCCCTGGCGAAAAAACGTCAGGAGTTGGCGTCGCTTAACTTGAAGTTCGAGCCGATCAACAGTGCGTCATTGGAGCCCGGCCTGTCCCTCGGCGGGTTTGACACTCAGGCCGCTGCCAACACGGCACTGGCCAACCTCACCAAACGCGGTGTGCGCACAGCGCAAGTGGTGCGGGAGCGCTCCGAAGTGCGCGGCAGCCTGCTGCGCTTGAGCGCCGTGGATGCGGCGCTTAAACCCAAACTGGACGAGGTTCGTGCGGCGTTGTCGGGCAAGCTGCTGCGGTCGTGCAAATGAGCTTTTAGGTCTAAAAATTAACTTAGGAGTTAATTTTTACGTTGAGAAACTCATTTTCGCTCAAATTCTTAATAAAATAACCCCTTAGCTCTCGTATCAATTGCATAGACAGCTATATATTAAATAGCAATTTGAACGCAACCTGACCCACAAGCGAATGCCCTAATAGCCGATTGCGCTGAATTTTTTACAATCTCGCCCATGTGGATGACCCTTGTCATTGTCAAAGGTTTGATTGAACTTGCAGCGATGTTCATTCTGGGGCGGGCTGTGCTGGGGTTCCTGGTCGGCAGCAATCGCGTTCAAAACGTCTTCTGGCAAATTTTGGACATTGCTGCACGGCCTGCATTGGCTCTCACCCGGGCCGTCAGTCCTAAAGTCGTTCGCGACCGGCATATCCCTGCGGCCACCCTGGCCTGGTTGCTGGTGGCCTGGTTTGTCGTGCTGAAAATGAAGATTGAAGCCTGCTTGGGCTTCGGCTTAACCAACGGTTTGAACCCCTGCCAATAATGATGGGTAAATCAACTGGGAAGCTGTCCCTGAAACAGCAGTCGTACTGGCATAAGAACCTTCGAATCATCGGCTTGCTGATGGGCCTGTGGTTCGCGTTGAGTTTTGGGCTTATCTATTTCGCCAGGGAGATGACATTCAGTTTTTTTGGCTGGCCTTTCTCGTTTTGGCTGGGTGGTCAGGGGGCGCCGCTTTCGTACTGCCTCATTGTTGCGGTTTACGCATGGTTGATGAACCGCCTTGATGTCGACCACGGTGTTGACGAGGGCCAGGACTAGTGTCCCTACTTGACCAGCAACATCAAGCCCACGGCGACTTCAGAAAGAGCCTGAACCGGCTTTATCTCGCCTACACGGCAGGCTTTCTGGCGCTGGTTTTCGCAGTGGGTTTGTTGGAGCGCTGGGGCTTGTCGAGAAATGGGATTGGCTACATATTTCTGGCGGCCACGGTGTTTGTCTATGCGGGGATCGGGATGATGAGCCGTACCAGCGACCCTGAGGAATATTACGCGGCAGGGCGGCGCGTACCACCGTTTTACAACGGCATGGCAACCGGTGCAGACTGGATGTCCGCAGCCTCATTCATCAGCATGGCGGGCACCTTGTATCTGAACGGCTTCATGGGGCTCGCGTTCGTGATGGGTTGGACGGGAGGATATTGCCTGGTGGCATTGTTGCTCGCGCCCTACCTGCGCAAGTTTGGGGGCTTCACGATCCCTGATTTCCTGGGGGCACGCTACGAGGGAGATTTGGCTCGAACCATTGGTGCGTTGGGTGTAATTCTGTGCTCATTCACTTATGTCGTGGCGCAGGTTTATGGGATTGGGCTGATTACCACGCGGCTGACCGGCCTGGCGTTTGAGATGGGGGTTTTTGCAGGCTTGGCCGGTATTTTGGTGTGTTCATTTTTGGGGGGCATGCGGGCGGTGACGTGGACGCAGGTGGCGCAGTACATCGTGCTCATCATTGCTTATTTGGTGCCCGTCATCTGGCTGTCGGTGAAGCAGACTGGCATTCCTGCGCCGCAGGCCGTGTATGGCTATACCCTTGGACAAGTCACTGCAAAAGAAAAACAGTTGCTCAATGACCCCAAAGAGCTCGAAGTTCGTGAGATTTTCCTGGCAAGGTCTCAGGAAGCGAGGGCAAAACTTAACGATGTGCCCGCCGCCATGTTGGCGGACCGCGCCGTGGCGAAAAAGAGGCTCGATGAACTGAAGAGCACAAATGCATCCATCCGTGAAATCAGGGCGGCGGAAACTGCCTTGACCGCACTGCCGCGCGATGTTGCTCAGGCCACTGCCGCCTACACAGCGGCGCAGGTCTCTTATGCCGCCCGCGCCCAACCGCCGCCGCCGCACGCTCAGGCTTTCCCCGGTGAAACCGATGCTGACCAGCAGGTTGCACGCAAGAATTTTCTGGCGCTGGTTTTTTGCCTGATGATCGGCACTGCCGCTCTGCCGCACATTCTCACCCGTTACTACACAACGCCGACGGTTCGTGAAGCCCGCGAGTCGGTGAGCTGGTCAATTTTCTTTATTTTCCTGCTGTACTTCACGGCGCCTGCATTGGCCGTGCTCGCAAAGTTTGAAATCTACACGCTGCTTGTCAACACCCCTTTTGACAACTTGCCCGAGTGGATTGCCCGCTGGAGCGCGATGGACAAAACGCTCGTCTCCGCCGTTGATGTCAACAAAGATGGCCTGTTGCAGCTTGCGGAACTGACGCTAGGGGGCGACATCATCGTGCTGGCCACCCCTGAAATCGCTGGATTGCCCTACGTGGTTTCTGCCATGGTGGCGGCAGGCGCCCTGGCGGCGGCGCTGTCTACGGCGGATGGTCTTTTGCTGACCATATCCAATGCCCTGTCGCATGACCTGTATTTCAAGATCATCAACCCGAAAGCCTCGAATATCAGCCGGGTGATGGTGTCCAAACTGCTACTCCTGGTGGCGGCGCTGCTGGCGGCCTATGTCGCCGCCCATCGCCCTGCCGATATTTTGTTCCTGGTTTCAGCCGCTTTTTCATTCGCTGCGGCGACCTTTTTCGCGGCGCTCACGCTCGGTATTTTTTGGCGGCGGGCGAATAAATGGGGTGCGTCTGCGGGCATGTTGGCGGGGCTCGGAACAACTTTGTACTACATGTGCCAAACCCAGCCCTGGCTCTATTCGTTGACGCACAGCGGGCCGCTGACCGCAGAAATCTTGAAGTCCAACATCTGGTGGGATATTGAGCCGATTTCAGCAGGCCTTTTTGGCGTGCCAGTCGCTTTTGCCATCACGATCAGTGTGTCGCTGTTGACGCCCGCGCCAGCCCAGCAGGTTGACGAATTGATTGACTTCATCCGCATTCCAAATTTGAAACGTAATCGCTAATCGTCCGTACGCTGGGCAACACCGGCGTAACTCGCCTGTAACCTGTGACCCAAATTGCGCAGACGACGGAGCCGCAGTGTCAGTTTCATGTCAGTTGTTCGTCAGTTACTGTTGGTTTCATGTCAGAGCTTGGTCAGCGCCGCACCAAATAATCCGCTAACTCCGGGTTTCTGGAGTCACTTCACATTTGGAGACAACACTATGGCAACAACGGCTATTGACCAGCCAATGTCGGATACCAACAAGACGGTGATCTTCGCGTCTTCGCTCGGTACGATCTTTGAGTGGTACGACTTTTACCTATTCGGCGTCATGTCGGCCATCATTGCGGCGAACTTCTTCTCTGCACTGGATGAAAGCACCCGCAACATTTTCGTGTTGCTGGCCTTCGCTGCCGGTTTCGCGGTTCGACCTTTTGGTGCGCTCGTGTTTGGTCGACTTGGCGACATGATTGGGCGCAAGTACACGTTTCTGATCACGATTGTGATCATGGGCCTGGCAACGTTCCTGGTGGCGTTTTTACCCACTTACAAGACAGCCGGCATCGTCGCACCCATCATGCTGATCGCCCTTCGAATGTTTCAGGGCCTGGCCTTGGGGGGTGAATATGGCGGTGCTGCGACTTACGTGGCGGAGCACGCGCCGCACGGCAAGCGGGGCTTTTATACCTCATGGATTCAAACCACGGCAACGGTTGGTTTGATGTTGGCGCTAATGGTTATCCTGGGTGTGCGAACCTACTTTGGCGAGAAAGAATTCGCCGATTGGGCTTGGCGCATTCCTTACGCCATGTCTGGCATCTTGTTGATCATCTCGGTCTGGATTCGCCTGAAGCTGAACGAGTCGCCTGCTTTTGCCAAAATGAAGGCCGAAGGTAAAACTTCCAAGTCACCGCTGTCAGAGTCTTTCGGACAGTGGAAAAACCTGAAGATCGTGATATTGGCGCTGGTCGGTCTGACTGCCGGTCAAGCAGTGGTCTGGTATTCAGGCCAGTTTTATACCCTGTTTTTTCTGCAAACCTTCCTGAAGGTTGATGGTCCGACGGCAAACGTTTTGATCGCCGTGTCGCTGATCATCGGCACACCGTTTTTCATCTTCTTTGGTTCACTGTCTGACAAGATTGGCCGCAAGCCCATCATCATGGCAGGATGCCTGCTGGCCGTGGTCACCTACTTCCCGTTGTTCAATGCGCTGACAACCTACGCCAATCCCAAGTTGCAGCAGGCCATCCAAAAATCACCTGTTACCGTCGAGTCTGACGCGGCCAGTTGTGGGTTGATTCTGAATCTGACCGGTACCGCCAAGTTCACCAGTGCGTGCGATCTGGCCAGGGTGTACCTTTCAAATGCCGGTATCAACTACGACCTCGTGCCTAAACCCGGCGCGGTGGCGGCTGTCAAGGTCGGCACAAAAGCCATCGTTGGCTATGACGCAACAGCACCCACCGCCAAGGAAGAGAAACCGAGGTTTGAGAAAGAAGTGCGCGCCGCACTTAACGAAGCGGGCTATCCGGCCAAGGCGGATCCGATTCCCGTGGGCTCCAGCAATTGGTTGATGATCGTGCTGATCTTGAGCATTTTGGTGCTTTACGTCACCATGGTGTACGGTCCGATTGCGGCAATGTTGGTGGAAATGTTCCCGACGCGAATCCGCTACACCTCGATGAGTCTGCCCTACCATATCGGCAACGGCTGGTTTGGCGGTTTCATGCCCGCCATTTCGTTCTCCATCGTGGCGGCGCAAGGTAACATCTACAGCGGCTTGTGGTATCCCATCATCATCGCGACGATGACGTTTGTGATCGGCGTGATATTCATCAAGGAAACCAAAGACGTTGATATTTACGCCAAAGACTAAGCGCTGAGGGTGATTTGCAACGGGCCCTCCTTTCGGAGGGCCTTTTTTATTGGAGTTGACATGTGGAAAATAGCATTGGGTTTTGCGATCTTTGCGGGGGTTGCCCTGTATATGTTGAGCAAAGGTGGCGACATTGACATGGGGGGCGAAAAGCACGGGGATGAATCGATGAAAGTGCCTGAAAAGTCAGCACCGGCTATCGTCCCTGTGAAACCAGCTTCAGCCCCGTAGATCTGTGCATTTGGGGGTTGGGGCATTCGAGATCGGGTAAGGCGCAGCCCCAGGGGCGGGTGTGATCGAGTGGAAACATCCTGATTGCACTGTGGCATTTTTTGCTTCAAAATGCTCGAATGCAATTCATAAAAACCGAAGCGGGCCACGCTGCTTTCAAAGCACGATCAGACCTGTTTTCTGTTCGACAGCGGTCGGCGTATTTGCTGTTTGATGGCATCAAATCGGTTGAGCAAATTCTGAAGCTGACAGCGGCGCTGGGTATTACGCAGGCAGATGTTGATGCACTGGCGGAGCACGGGTTTATAGAGCAGGTTAATGCTGTGGTTGCACCGCCGACCACTGCCGCGCTTGCCGCCACACCTGCGCCAGCCGCCACCCTCGCGTCAATTTTGAAAGGCGCGCCGGAAGCTTCTGCACCGATTTCCTCGTCGGGTGCCGTTGGAGCGGCGATGGCCCAGCCAAACGTGCCGACGCAACAGGAACGGTTTGCAAAGGCCTGGCCGTTGGCCACGCAACTGACCGCAGGCCTTGGTATTCGCGGATTCCGCCTGAATCTCTCGATTGAGAAGGCCGCAGGCTATCAAGATTTACTC
>JANNFW010000227.1:0-1832 GCA_031380235.1 Rhodoferax sp.
CCTGATTTTGCCTCGTTACCGCAGCGCCGCTAAACTTGCTCGGTTTCACCTGCGTGCAATCACCGATCTCTTCATGACCCCCTTGACCTCCACCGGCTCCTCCATCCTCCCCTTATGCCTGCTGGTCGCACCCAGCCTGGACGACCCGCGGCCCTTGGTGATTTACCACGGCGGTGGCTGCCCCGATGGCTATGCAGCTGCGCTGGCCGCCTGGCTGTTTTACGCGGGCAAGGCCGAATTTTTGGGGCTGGATCATGGTGATGTGAAGCAGGTGAGTGACTTACCGGACGTCTCAGGTCGCGCCGTCTACATTCTTGATTTTTCGTTCGCGAAGGAACTCTTAAGCGTTATCGACGAACGCGCAGCCCAGCTCGTCATGCTGGACCATCACAAGAGCGCGGCTGAAGCGTTGACGGGCTTTACCTGCCGCTGCGGCGTGGTGCACTTTGACATGAAGAAGTCTGGCGCGCGGCTCGCGTGGGAGTTTTTTCAACGCGATGCGCCCTTGCCCGACCTGATTCGATTTGTCGAAGACCGCGACATCTGGGTGTGGCAGTTTGAGCAAAGCCCCGCGTTTTTAGCCGCGCTTGATATGGAGCCTTACGACTTTGCGCGCTGGGCGGCGATCGCTGAGTTCTCACCCGATCAGTTGCAAGCCTTCATGGCGCGCGGGCAGGCGATGGACGAAAAATTTGCCAAGCTGGCTACCGACATGGCAGACGATGCGCGGCCGGTCGTGTTCAACGGTCACAGCGGGCTGATGGTGAACGCACCCAGCGTTTTTCACAGTTTGATCGGCGATATCTTGGCGAAAAAGAGTGGCACGTTTGCATTGATGTGGAACGCGCACAAGAGCGGTGTGATCAAAGTAGGTTTACGCTCGCGCTCTGGTTTTGATTGCATTCCCCTTGCCTCCAGCATGGGCGGCGGTGGGCATGCGCAGGCCTGTGGGTTCAAGATGGCGGTGAGCCGCCTGCCCGAGCTGCTGGGTGGCTCATTCAACGCGGCTGTCGCCGCACCAGGTTAGACATGGCAATTCAATGGTTCCCCGGCCACATGCACCTGACGCGCAAGGCGATTGCGGAGCGCATCAAGGAGACCGACGTCGTGATTGAGCTGCTGGATGCGCGCCTGCCGGGCTCCAGCGCCAACCCCATGCTGGCCGAGCTGACGGCGGGCACACCCTCGCTCAAAGTGCTGAACAAGCAAGATTTGGCCGACCCCGCCGTCACCGAGCTTTGGCTGGCCCACTACAACGCGCGCAAAGACACGCAGGCGATTGGGCTGGATGCCAGCGTGAGCACGCCCGCGCAGGTGCTCATCCGCGCCTGCCATGCGCTGGCCCCCACGCGCGGCAGCATGAGCAAGCCCATGCGTGTGCTGATTTGTGGCATTCCCAACGTGGGTAAGTCCACGCTGATCAACACGCTGAGCGGCAAACGGGCGACGAAGACGGGCGACGAGGCCGGCATCACCAAGCTGGAGCAACGCATCACTTTGGCCGATGGCTTCTATCTGTTCGACACGCCCGGCGTTTTGTGGCCCCGAATCATCGTGGCCCAAAGTGGCTACAACCTGGCCGCCAGTGGCGCGATAGGCCGCAATGCTTACGATGACGAGGACGTGGCTTGGTCGCTCTTGGCCTACCTCAAGTTGCATTACGCTAACGCGCTTGAGTCGCGCTACCGGCTGGCGGGCGTGAGTTTGATGGGTGATGATGATTTGCTCAGCGCCATTGGCCGCCAGCGAGGTGCAATCCAGGCGGGCAATCGCGTCAACTTGCAAAAGGCGGCGGAGATTGTGATTTTTGACTTCAGGGCCAATGCCCTGGG
>JANNFW010000238.1:0-12077 GCA_031380235.1 Rhodoferax sp.
GATCGTTCGCACCAAGGGCGAAAACCTGGAAGGCGAGGTCATCAACAAAACCCTGGCGATCCCCATGGGCGAAGGGAAGGACGGTCGGGAACGCATCAAAAATGGCGGCGTGACGCTGGCGCAACTCGGCACCGACATTGAGATCGCGCAAGTGAAATTTGGCAGCCGTGCCAAGAAGCTCGGTGTAGACCAGGGCTACAAGATTCAGGACCTACAGTTGCCCAACCCGGCCCGGCCTTCCCAGTTTTGGGGGCTGTTTCCGGGTATCGCGCTGGCGCTAGTGATTTGGTTCTTGCAAGGCAGACGGATGAAACGCGTGACGCAAAGCATCTAATCGCTACTAATTTAGTAGCTGATTATGTATATAATACGCGGGCTAGATTGGTATTTTATTAATATTTTCAGTCGAAAAGCCGTTCTAAGCTCAAAAAGAACCCCATTTAGAGTCATTTTTACTACAAATGTAGTAAACACATGGCGGCCGACATTTGCGGCGAAGGATCCCGTACGGTCGGCGGTTTGAAATATCTTGCTAGGATTCGCGCAGGACTGTTTCAATGAATGCGCTCGAACTCACGCTGATGTACCTTTTCGCCGCTGTGGTGGGCGTGGTGGCGTGCCGCTCGCTGAAGCTGCCGCCGATGTTGGGCTACCTGGCGGTAGGGGTAGTCATTGGCCCGAATGCACTGGCGCTGGCCGAAAACTCTGAAGCGGTGCGCCATCTGGGCGAATTCGGCGTGGTGTTTTTGATGTTCGTCATCGGCCTTGAATTTAACCTGCCCAAGCTGCGCGCGATGCGCCAGCACGTGTTTGGGCTGGGCCTGTTTCAGGTGGTGTTGACCATCGTGCTGACCATGGCGGCCTCGCTGCTGCTTGCGGCACTCATTCCCAAACAATGGGGCATGAGCTGGCAAACGGCGCTCGCGCTGTCTAGCGCGCTTTCAATGAGCAGCACGGCGATCCTGGTCAAACTGATGTCGGAGCGGCTGGAGATGGAGTCTGAGCACGGCAAACGGGTGATGGGCGTTTTGCTGTTTCAGGACTTGGCCGTGGTGCCGCTTTTGGTCCTGATTCCGGCGCTGGGCGCGTCGGGCGAAAACTTGGCTGTGGCACTCGGTGTGGCGGCCGCGAAAGCCACCGTGCTCATCACTATTTTGCTGGTCGGCGGCCAGCGCGTGATGCGTTGGTGGCTCACGTTGGTGGCGCGGCGCAAGAGCGAAGAGCTGTTTGTGCTGAACCTGCTCTTGGTCACGCTGGGGCTGGCCTGGTTGACCGAGCGGGCGGGCTTGAGCCTGGCGCTGGGGGCGTTTATCGCCGGCATGCTGATCTCGGAGACTGAATACAAGCACCAGGTGGAAACCGATATTCGCCCGTTTCACGATGTGCTGCTGGGCCTGTTTTTCATCTCCATCGGCATGCTGCTGGACTGGCGCCTGGTGTTGGACCGCTGGCCCTTGGTGCTGCTGCTGCTGACCCTGCCGGTGCTGTTCAAGGCCGCTTTGGTGACCTTGCTGGCGCTGGGGTTGGGCGCCACCTCAGGCGTATCGCTACGCACCGGCTTGTACTTGGCACAAGCGGGAGAGTTTGGTTTTGTGCTGCTCACCCTGAGCACCGAAAACCGCCTAGTGCCGCCCGATTTGCTCAACCCGATTCTGGCCAGCATGGTGCTGTCGATGCTGGCCACGCCGTTTATTATTTTGTACAGCAACCGCATCGTGATGAAGCTGGTCAGCAGCGAATGGCTGCAACAGTCGCTGCAAATGACGACGATTGCACGCAAGTCGATCAATGCCAACAAGCATGTGATCATTTGCGGCTATGGTCGTTGCGGCCAAAATCTGGCGCGCATGCTGGAGGCGGAAAACATCCCCTACATGGCGCTGGATCTGGATCCTGACCGCGTGCGCCAGGCCGCTGCTGCGGGCGACTCGGTGGTGTTTGGCGATGCTGCGCGTTTGCAGGCGCTGATGGCAGCGGGCCTGGCGCGCGCCAGTGCGGTGGTGATCACTTACCTGGAAGTGCCTGGCGCGATGAAGGTGCTGGCCAACATCCGCAGCCACGCGCCGCAGGTTCCCGTCATCGTGCGCACGCAGGACGACCATGACCTGCAAGCACTGCAAAAGGCCGGTGCCACCGAAGTGGTGCCCGAAGCCATCGAAGGCTCGTTGATGCTGGCCAGCCACGCGCTCGCCCTCGTGGGCGTGCCGGTGCGCCGCGTAATCCGCATCGTGCAAGACCAGCGCGATGCGCGCTACAACCTGCTCAAGGGCTTTTTTCATGGTGCAGATGACGACTCCGCCGACGAGATTCACCATGAGCGGCTGGCAACGACGACATTGCCCGCCGGGGCGAAGTCAGTCGGGCAATCGATTGGTCTATTTGCCTTGCATGCCTTGGGGGTTCGCGTCGTGAGCCTGCACCGCAGCAGCGGCAGGATATCCGCGCCGAAGGATGACTTGGTGTTGGAAGGCGGCGATACACTGGTGCTGTCGGGCACGGCTGAGACCTTGGCCCTGGCCGAACAACGCTTGCTCAAAGGGGCTTAGGCGGACTGTTCGCCCGCAATTCGTCTCACCCATCCATCACCCTCCAGGTTGCTCTGCCGATACACCCCACCCTATGCAAAATCTCACTGTCAGCCAGTACCTTCGCGACAATATTCGCACCGTGCCGGATTGGCCCGCACCGGGCGTGCAATTTCGCGATATCACGCCGCTGCTGCAAAACGCCAAGGTGTTTCGGGTCTTGATTGATGCCTTTGTGCACCGCTACATGGAATCGTCGATGCGCCCCGATGTCGTGGCCGGGCTGGACGCGCGGGGCTTCATCCTGGGCGCTGTGGTGGCTTACGAACTGAACGTCGGTTTTGTGCCGATTCGCAAGAAAGGCAAATTACCCTTCACGACGGTGGAGGAAACCTACGAGCTGGAATATGGCAGTGCCACGGTAGAACTGCATACCGACGCCGTCAAACCGGGCCAGCGCGTGCTGCTGATTGATGACTTGATCGCCACGGGCGGCACGATGATGGCGGGAAAGAAGTTGCTGGAAAAGTTGGGGGCCAGCGTGATGGAGGGTGCGGCCATCGTGGATCTGCCCGAGTTGGGTGGGTCGCAAAAACTTCGTCAAAGCGGCTTGGAACTCTTCACACTGGTTGACTTTGCCGGGCATTGAACAGCCATCGCCCCCTACGCGTCAGCAGATACGGGTCGCCCCAGAGAGTCAGTTCAACTCGCCGTACTGAGTGGCACCTAGCGGAACACGATCATCCGCGCCCAGTATCTCGGTGTTTTCGAACTGGGGTTGTGGGTTGGGGTTGCGCCGTTTTGATTTGAGGATCTCGCCCGAAGCCGACAACGGCGTCGCAACTGCAACCGCCGCAAATGCACTTTTAAAGGCCAACACTTCAGTGAGGTCGACCGCTTGCGGCTGGTCAGGTGCGTTGGATGCCGATACCGGTGCCGAAGCTTGCTGCGGAAGTTTTGCCGACAGCCCCGCCGTCACATGGTCACTCAGCCGCCAGTAAACAGCGGCCACCAGAATCTCGTGGCGGCTCTTGGCGGTTTGGGCAATCAAGGACTCAATTTCGGCCATTCTTTGGGTGTCGATTGAGGCCTGGCTGGACAGATCGGTCATGATCAAATAACTGCCGCCGCGCGAGTCCAGAGAAAGCACTTTGAACTTGTAGCTGGCCGACAAAACGCCCGCCCGCGTCATCGCATCACGCACCACGCCATACAGCTGCTCGCGCCGCTCAACTCGCTCCGCCCGGCGATGACTCGGTGGTTCTGGGTTGGGCGCAGGCGCGCGCCCATCAACGCTGGCGATCAAGCCGCTCGCGACCCGGATGGGCTTTTGATCGATGCTTGAGGCCGATTTAACCGACTCTTTTTTTGAAAACCAATTAAACAGCGACATAACGGTTACATCAGCACAGCGACTGACAATAAAGGGAGACAGCAAGAGCGAATAAATTCGATCAGAAAGAGGAAGTCAGGTCACGATCAGGTCACGGAAACGCGTTTGCGACGATCAACCATGCGTTTGGAGATTATCGCGCCTAGCGCCAAGGACAGTGCCAAGGCCACGCGTGGCAGCTTCTGGGACATGTCAACAAACCGCAGATACGTCAAATTCCACAGCTTGCAATCGCTCACCGCCTGCACCGTCGCATTGCGCGGCATTTGCGAGAAAAAGCCCCCTTCGCCCACGGCGTTGCCGGCCTGGACAATGGCCAAATGAACACGGCCTGCTTCGTCTTCGTAATGCACGCTGAGACTGCCTGACTCCAGAAAATACAGCGTCCGATCCAATGAGCCCTGCGCAATCAACATCTGGCTTTGCGCCAATGAAAACGGCTGCAAAAAGGGGGCCATCGCTTCCCATTGAAGTGGCGTAAGCGCTTTGCCAAGAGAGTCCTCGACCGTGTTGTGGGCAACCGCGTCGACCAAGCCTCTGACATTGTGGGTCGGTGGCAAGTTGGGCTGCGAGAAAATTGCATTCATAATTTTTGCACCATAACTGTATTTTGACCCGCTGGCAATGCGATGCGGCTCGGCCGAAAAATCGATTGGGTGAAATTTGTCCCGTTCTTCGGACAACGATCACCCACTACTTTCCAATGCAAAAACTGGAGAAAATCACGCCCAGAAGCTCATCTGACGTGAATTCGCCCAAGATCTCACTGAGCGCATTTTGTCCCAAACGCAGCTCTTCCGCCAGCAAGTCCAGTGCTTGGGTCGTTTGCACCAAGTGTTGACTTGCCACCACCAAATGCAACGCCACCTCATCCAAGGCCCGAACATGGCGCGCGCGCGCAATGTAAGTGCCCTCAGCGCCCGCCTGCCAGCCCGCGATGTCAAGCAGCTTGGCACGTAATTCAGCGAGCCCAGCACCGGTTTTAGCGGATAAAAGCACGGATTGGCCGTGGAGGTGCGGGTTTTCCTTTGCAATATCAGCTTTGTTCCAGACATCAATGATAGGAACCGTTGCAGCCAGCCGCTCTTTCAGGATTTCTCGAATCCGCTCGTCGGCAACAGCGTAGTCGGGTGCCTCAAACCGCGTCAGATCGTGAAGAAAAACAACCGCATCGGCTCCCCCGATTTCTTCCCAAGCGCGCTCGACACCCAGTTTTTCAACAATATCCTCGCTGTCACGCAGCCCCGCCGTGTCCACCACGTGCACCGGCACGCCATCGATTTGGATGGTCTGTTGGATTTTGTCACGCGTCGTTCCGGCAACGGGCGTCACGATGGCCAACTCCGCGCCGGCCAGGGCATTCAAAAGCGATGACTTGCCGGCATTGGGCTGCCCAGCGATCACGACCTTGATGCCGTCGCGCAAGAGCGCACCTTGGCGCGTGCTGTGCATCACTTGCGCCAGCGATTCCTGCAAGGCCAGGAGTTGCCCGCGCGCGTCGGCTTTTTGCAGGAAGTCAATGTCTTCCTCAGGGAAGTCGAGCGTCGCCTCCACCAGCATGCGCAGGCGAACGAGGGCGGTTTTGATGTCGTCGATTTCTCGGGAGAACTCACCCATCAGTGACCGGCTGGCACCGCGCGCCGCCGCCTCGGTGCTGGCATCGATCAGATCGGCAATCGCCTCGGCTTGCACCAGGTCAATCTTGCCGTTCAGAAACGCACGTTGGGTGAACTCACCGGGTGCGGCAAGTCGAATTCCCGGCAGTGCGGGTACTGCCGTATGCGGGTTGATTGCTAGGCCGGCCTCCAGGACGCGATCCAGCAGCAATTGCAAGACCACCGATCCACCATGGATCTGAAGCTCCAGCACATCTTCGCCAGTGTAGGAGTTAGGTGCTGGGAAGTGCAGGGCCAGGCCCTTGTCGATCAGGCCCCCATCGGCCGCCCGAATGGGAAGGTAGGTGGCGACGCGGGGCTCCAAGGCCCGGCCACACAGCGCGTGAGCCAAGGCCACAACCGTCGGCCCCGAAACCCGAACAATCCCTACAGCACCCCGGCCAGGCGCTGTTGCGATGGCAACGATGGGGTCTTGTTGGCGAGAAAGCACGGCAGATTACCGGGCACCCTAACCCGGTTTATTTGAATTTCGGCAGGTTGAACTGCGGCGGCACACCCATGCGCGTGTTGATGATCCACTGCTGGGCAATCGACAAAATGTTGTTGGTGATCCAGTAGAGCACGAGGCCCGCGGGAAAGAAGAAAAACATGATCGAAAACGCCAGTGGCATAAACCACATCAGCTTGGCTTGCATCGGGTCTGGTGGTGCGGGGTTGAGTGCGGTTTGCAGCATGGTGGTGAGCGTCATCACCAAAGGCAGCACGTAGTATGGGTCCGGCGACGACAAGTCGTGAATCCAAAGTGCCCACGGCGCGTTGCGCATCTCCACACTGGACAAAAGCACCCAGTAAAGGGCGATGAACACAGGTATTTGAACCATGATGGGAAAGCAGCCGCCCATTGGGTTGACTTTTTCTTCCCGGTAAATCCGCATCATCTCTTGCTGCATTTGCTGCGGGTTGTCCTTCAGGCGCTCGCGCATTTCAGTGATTTTGGGATTGACCGCCTTCATCTTGGCCATGCTGGCATAGGCCTTGGCATTCAGCCAGTAAAAAGCAATTTTGAGCAGCACCACCAAGGCCACAATCGACCAGCCCCAGTTACCGATGAACCCGTGCAGCTTGTCGAGCAGCCAGTACAGGGGCTTGGCGAGCACGGTCAGCCATCCGTAGTCCTTCACCAGTTCCAGCCCAGGTGTCAACGTTTCCATCGCCTTCTCGACCTGCGGCCCCACGAAAAGCGTGGACTCAATCGCCTTGCTGGTTCCGGGCGCAATGCTGTCCATCGGCGTGATCATGCCAACCGAATACAGGTTGGTGTCGACCTTGCGCATGAACAGATCACGCTTGATGCCATCGCCGAGCAGCCATGCGCTGGCAAAGTAGTGCTGCACCATCGCCACATAACCATTCGAGGCCTGTTTTTCAATCTCTACCTTGTTCTTCTCGATGTCCGAAAATTCAACTTTCTGGTACTTTTGCGCTTCGGTGTAGACCGCAGGGCCTGTAAAAGTGGAATAGAACGACGACTCACCGGGCGGCTTGTTGCCATCGCGCACCAGTTGCAGATAAAGCTGTGGCGACACGCTGGCACCGGCGTTGTTCACGATCTGGTGTTTGACGGCCACCGCGTAGGAGCCCCGCGCCAAGGTGTAGGTCTTGATCAGCTTCACCCCGCCTTGTTCTGGAGATTCAAACTGGATGGTTAAGGTGTTGCTCGCATCTTTAAGCGTCCGCTCTGCAGGTATCGCCGTCATGATGGCTTTGTGCGTTGGAAAACTGCCGCCCGCCGCGCCTGCGATCAAGCCGGATTGCGCCAGGTACGTGCGGTCTTTGCTTTCATCGAGCAGCACAAAATTCCGCGCCTTGTCTTCCATGTCGATGTGCTTGACGAACTCCGTCTTCACGACGGATCCGCCTTCCGTGTCAAACGTCATCTTCAGGACATCGGTGGTGACGACGATGCGCTCACGCACCGCGGCGTTCTGAACCGTGGTCGGTGGTACGACCCCTGCAGGTACACCCGCCGTGGCCGCGCTTACGCTTGCGCCTGTAGGCGTTGGCACGCTTGAAGACGTCGCTGCCGCAGGACCGCTGACCGCCGATGAAGCTACTTTGGCAGGACTGGGGAAAAATGTGGCTTTTTGGCCGTTGTAGACCTGCCATTGATCCCACAGAAGCACCATTGAAAAGCCAAAGATCACCCACAGAATGGTGCGCCGAATGTCGTTCATGAAGAGGATTTCTGAGAAGGTGAGGAAAAAAGGCGAGAAAAAAGGCGCGGGCGCTCGACGGGAACTGGATCATGGCCGCCCACACACCAGGGCTGGCAGCGTGCCAGACGCGACAGCGTCAAATAGCTTCCAGCGGCGGCACCATGCTGCTCAAGCGCCTCTATGCTGTAGACCGAGCACGTGGGGGCAAAGCGACAGGCCGAGCCGAGCCATGGACTCAACAACAGCCGATACGCTTGAACAAACCCGATCAAGATGCGTTTAACCATCACGGAACGGCCTGCCTCAATGATGTGGGACGCAGTGTCGGTTGCTGCGGTTGCCCCCACGTGGCGGCGGTGCCAACGAGCTCATGCAACTCCTGCCGCACGGCAGATTTCAGGACCGCAGACGTCGCGCTCACAAATTGGGTTTTGCCAAAGTCGCGTCGAAGTCGAACCACATAGGCGGCCTGTGGCAACTCAAGGTGAGAAAGAACGGTGTAGGCCTGTCGCTTGATCATATTTCGAGTAACGGCTCTCTTTGCCCAGCGCTTGGGAACCATCGCGCCCAGCCAGACATCACCGCTGCCATTGACTCCCGCGTTAGGGCCGCCTGAATACGTCGCTAATTGATGCAACGCAAAGTGAACCGTCTTGGAAACAATGCGACCTGCCAATATCGCCTGAAACTCGGCGCGTGACTTGAGTCGCTGCACTACTTTCCAAAGCCAATGGTAGAACGCAAGAACAAACGCTTGGTGAGCTAGCTTGACTCGCCTCAATCTGCTTAAAACTACCTGCCGACGTTCAGAGAGGTTAGACCGCCAGACGCTTGCGGCCTTTGGCGCGTCTTGCGTTGATGACAGCGCGACCACCGCGAGTCTTCATGCGAATCAAAAAACCGTGAGTGCGGGCGCGCCGGATCTTTGAGGGTTGGTAAGTGCGTTTCATTTTGGAATCCAATAGTCAGGGACAGCCTTACAGGCAAGCCCTCCATTATCGCCAAGTTCCGCGAATTCGGCAACCTTTTGATGCAACGGTTGTGGTGTGGCCCATAAAGTCGAGCTCAACCCCCTCACGTTTCATTACGTCCTACCTTGTGTTTTACCTAGAAATTTTGTGGATAACGTTTTGATAAGTTACAATTCAAAGCCACAATTTTAAAAGCTGTCCACAGAATTTTAACGCATCATGAATGACCGATCACAGGCGGCTGACAGCGGGGCTTTGATGCCGTCGTCAAGCAACAGCCCGGGTGGAAGTCTTTGGCAGACCTGCGTGGATCAACTGGCGCAAGAGTTGCCAGAGCAGCAGTTCAACACGTGGATTAAACCGTTGTCAGCCATTGTTCAGGAGGACCTGAGCAAAGTCACACTGCTGATCGCCAACCGATTTAAGCTTGATTGGATTCGAGCGCAGTACAGCGGGCGCATCGCGAGCGTACTTGAGCGAGTTTATGGGCAACCTGTCATCATTGAGTTAGTGCTTGCTCCTAAGGAGTTGCCTGCACGCGTTGTGTCGACTTCAAGGATGTCAGGGGGGGTGACCGTTGAAGAGCCGGCTGAGTTTGGTGAAGAGCGAGCACTCGCCGGTTCAAAAAACCGCCTGAATACGGGTCTCAATTTCGACAACCTGATCGAGGGCACGGCCAATCGCATGGCGCGGGCCGCTGCTTTGCATGTTGCTGGCACGCCCGGTCATCTCTACAACCCACTTTTTATCTATGGCGGGGTGGGTCTGGGTAAAACGCACTTGATGCATGCGGTGGGTAACAAACTCCTAGAGGACAAGCCAGCCAGCAAAATCCTCTATATCCACGCCGAACAATTTGTGTCTGACGTGGTGAAGGCCTACCAACGCAAGACCTTTGATGAGTTCAAGGAAAAGTACCATTCGCTGGACTTGCTTTTAATTGATGACGTGCAGTTTTTTGCCAACAAGGAACGCACTCAGGAGGAGTTCTTCAACGCTTTTGAAGCGCTGCTGGCTAAAAAGTCACATATTGTGATGACCAGTGACACCTACCCCAAGGGTTTGAGTGATATTCACGAGCGCCTGGTGTCGCGATTTGATTCGGGTTTGACTGTGGCCATTGAGCCTCCCGAATTGGAGATGCGCGTTGCAATTCTGATCAACAAAGCGCGTGCCGAAAGCACTGAAATACCCGAAGACGTGGCCTTTTTTGTCGCAAAGAATGTGCGCTCCAATGTTCGTGAGCTGGAAGGCGCATTGCGTAAAATTCTGGCCTATTCCCGGTTCAACCTGAAGGAAATATCGATTCAGTTGGCCAGGGAAGCCCTTCGTGATTTGCTGTCGATTCAGAATCGCCAAATTTCGGTGGAGAACATTCAAAAAACGGTGGCCGACTATTACAAGATCAAGGTCGCCGACATGTATTCAAAGAAACGCCCGGCCAGCATTGCCCGGCCGCGGCAAATCGCCATGTACCTTGCCAAGGAGTTGACGCAAAAAAGTCTTCCCGAAATTGGAGAATTGTTTGGTGGACGCGATCACACCACCGTGCTGCACGCGGTGCGCAAAATTGGGGGTGAACGCCAGCAATTCATCGAGCTCAATCAGCAACTTCACATTCTTGAGCAGACGCTCAAAGGTTAGGAGGTCAAATATGAAGCCTGCCAATGATGACAACCGGGCACTCGTGTTCGCAGACGCCATCTTGCACACATCTGACCCAGGCAAGCTCGAAAATGATAAGGGTGGGGATAACTTCGGTGAAAACGCATGGTTATCCACAGGATTTTGGCAATGTTGAAAGTTGTTCTCTTTAGCGTGACACTAAAATACGGGGCTGTCCACAGCATTCAAAGTCATGCAAGTGCTTGATCAAAAACAGGAAAATAGGGCTTTCCACAGAAAAGTAAGCTCTTTATCTACTACTACTACTTTAAATTAGAGAAAATAAAGAAGAGGATGACATGATTGTTCTGAAGGCAACTCAAGAAAATTTTCTGTCGGTTTTGCAATCGGTGGCTGGCATCGTTGAGCGACGCCACACCCTGCCTATTCTTGCCAATGTGCTGATCCGAAAAACAGGGTCGACCTTGCAATTGACCACGAGCGACCTGGAAATTCAAATTCGCACCTCGGCGCAATTGGATGGGGACAGCGGCAATTTCACCACCACCATTGGCGCGCGAAAGCTCATCGACATACTGCGCACCATGCCGGCCGATCAAACGGTCTCGCTCGAGTCCAGCGCGACCAAGGTCATCTTGAAGGGCGGCAAGAGTAAGTTCACTCTGCAGACGCTGCCAGCAGAGGATTTTCCATTGGTACAGGAGTCTGCCAACTTTGGCCCCGTTTTCAGCGTTCCCCAGAAGACCTTGAAAGACCTGCTAAGTCAGGTGTCCTTTGCGATGGCGGTGCATGACATCCGCTACTACCTCAACGGCATTTTGTTCGTGGCTGAAGGCAAACAATTGAGCCTGGTCGCCACGGATGGACATCGGCTGGCTTTTTCTTCTGCCACTCTGGATGTGGAAGTGCCGCGTCAGGAGGTGATATTGCCGCGCAAGACCGTGATCGAGATGCAGCGCTTGCTCAGTGACGCAGACGGTGCGATCGAGATGCAATTTGCCAACAACCAAGCCAAGTTCAGTTTTGAGGGCATGGAGTTTGTAACCAAGTTGGTCGAAGGCAAATTTCCCGACTACAACCGTGTGATCCCCAAGAACCATAAAAACATCATCAGCCTGGGCCGCGTGGCATTGCTCGCATCATTGCAGCGCACTGCAATTTTGACCAGCGACAAATTCAAGGGTGTGCGCCTGAACATTGACCCCGGCACACTGCGAGTGGCCTCCAACAATGCCGAGCAGGAAGAGGCGGTGGATGAGCTTGACATTGACTACGGCGGTGACAGCATTGAAATTGGTTTCAACGTCACCTATCTGATCGATGCTTTGACCAATATGACGCAGGAGATGGTGCGGATTGAACTGTCTGACTCCAACAGTTCAGCGTTGTTGACAATTCCTGACAACGCAACGTTCAAGTATGTCGTGATGCCGATGAGAATTTGAGTCAGCAAAAAAAATCGCGCCACTAGACGCAAACCCCCGATTCTTCGGGGGTTTGGTCATTAAAGAGTTTGAAAAATCGAGAGAATTGTTTGCCATGACCGAAGAAAACAAGCCAGTCCCCGCCTCTGCAAAACCAGATGAGGCCATCCATACCGGGGAAAGCTCTGCGGAGAGCTCCAATTTTCAGCCCACCATTGACACCAACCAGGCTGGAGCAACTGAAGCCTATGGTGAGGGGTCGATTCAGATCCTTGAAGGCCTGGAGGCCGTGCGCAAGCGGCCCGG
>JANNFW010000256.1:0-3677 GCA_031380235.1 Rhodoferax sp.
CAAAGGCCTGGTATTCCTCTCGGGCGACCAGCACATCAGCAATGTGGTGGAGGCGACGGTGAGCAATGTCAAAACTCGCAAGACGTGCAACTTCCACTCCGTACACAGCTCAGCCCTGTATGCGCCGTACCCGTTTGCCAACGCCGTTCCTGAGGATTTTGAGCGCTTTGAGACATTCGAATTTTCATCCGGCGGCAGTTCCAAATACCGCTGCCACGTGGCATCAACTTTTGTACCGCCAGGGGACGGTTTCGCGGTGTTGTCGGTCACGCCATCGGGAGGATCGACATCAGCAAGCTGGCAGCTTGCAGTGGCGTTTTATGATTCAAAAGGCATCAAGGCTGATCAACTGGAAACAAAAGGAATTTTGCTATTACAAATATAGCTATATATGCAATATATACGAGAACTCGAGCCTTATTCTATTCATATATAGTGCAAAAGCAAGTTGAAATTGCCTAAAATTAACTTCCAGGTTAATTTTAGGCTTCCGAAGAGCGCATACGGCTCAGGCCGCGAACCCCGCATCCGTTCCACCCAAGAAGCCGGGTAAGTAACGCGCCACCGGTGGCAACGAAGAGACCTTTCTGACCAGTTCACGCATGCTGTCGCTGGCAGTTTTGTGGCGTATGGCGCGCAGTTGGGTGCGCACGGTGGAGACCTGTACGCCCTGGTGGGTGGCGATTTGCGCGGGTCGCAGGCCTTTGCAGACTTGGGCGAGGACCTGGCCTTCAGCGCTGGTCAGGCCGCTTTCGCGGGCAAACAATGTCACGGTGGTGGTATCGCACAGCTGTTGCTTGGCAAATACCAGCAGCGCGAAGTTGGACTCGTGCGCTGTCGGGTTTTTGGCATCAACGTAATCGTATTCATCGTCAGAACCATCACGGACGGCGCTGTGCCGAGCCGTTGCGGGCATGGCAAAACCTGCCAGCGGCATCACGGCGACGCTTTGCTCGGAGCCGCTGCCGCCCAAGCGCAGCAGGCCGCGAACGCGCGTGGCCGTTTTGGCCAGGGCGGTACCCAACGATTCTGCGTGTTGCGTGTCGCGCGCGTGCAGGTATCCATGTTTTACGCACAAGCCGCTGGCCTGCGTGCTGTCGCAGTGCAAAGCGCTTTGGGCCTGGGCATTGGCGAAAATCAGGCGATGGGTCTGGGCATCAACCACCGCCAACCCGTAATCGACCTGATTCAGGACGGCTTGCAGTAGGCCCAGCGGCAAATGCGCTGCGCCTGCGGTGGAGGTGGCGGTGTGTCCGGCGGGCTCGCCGCCGATAGATGGGCAGTCGGATACAAAGGATTCGTCAAAGTTCAGCATGGCTCTCTCCTTGAAGGTGTCAGAAGAGCTTATGGATTTACGCTTGTTTCAGGCTGTAACTTTGCAACGCCAGGATTGTGACGTGTGCACCAAATAGCCCACCTTGCTTGCCTTGGAAGACGACCCAGCCTCAATCGGTTATCGTTAAAGGTTTTGCCTTCGATCCGCCGAACCCCCGCATGTATGACCCCCCAACCCCAACCCCACGCCAACCGCCATCGCTTCGCCTTGTCCCTGTTGTTCATCGCGCCGGCATTGTGGGCCGTGAACTACCTGGTGGCCCGCAGCGCGCCGGGCATCATCGAGCCGCACCTGCTGGCCTCATTGCGCTGGCTGATGGCGGCGGTACTTTTTAGCCTAGGCAATTGGGGCGAACTACGGACGAACCGCGCGCAAATCTTGCAGGACTGGAAGCATTACGTCGTGCTGGGTGCTTTGGGGATGTGGATTTGTGGTGCGTGGGTATACATCGGTGGAAGAACCACGGTTGCGGTGAACATTGCGCTGATCTACGCCATCTCGCCCGTACTGATCGTGGCGGCCTCGGCGCTGTGGCTCAAAGAGCGCATCACCACCATTCAGCTTTGCGGTGTGCTGCTGGCACTCGCAGGTGTGCTGCACGTCATCCTCAAAGGGCAATGGGCCGATCTAACCGCCGTGCAGTTTGTTGCAGGAGATGGCTGGGTGCTGGCGGCTGCGGTGTCGTGGGCAGCGTATTCGCTGTTGTTGAAAAAGTGGCACAGCCCGCTGTCTGCCAGCGCCCGGTTGTCGGTGATCAGCCTGTCAGGCGTCATCGTGATGTTGCCTTTCACAATCATTGAAGCGATTCAGAACCCCTTGCCTGTGCTGACACTGCCGGGCTTTGGCCTGGCGCTGGCCGCTGCCGTCATTCCGGGCTACGGGGCCTACTTGGCGTTTTCAGTGATGCAGCGCGAGCTGGGCGCGGCGCGGGTGAGTGTGATGCTGTACCTGGGGCCAATCTACGCAGCAGTGATCGCGTGGATGGTGCTGGGCGAGCCGCTGCGGCTGCATCACTACGTTGGGATGGCGCTGGTGCTGCCGGGGATTTATCTCGTGAACCGCAAAGCTAAGCTCAGCTAAACCAAATCAAGTCGCTTGCATATCTCCACCGTCGCCGCGCTCTGATTCATGCTGTAGAAATGCAGGCCCGGAGCGCCGCCCGCGCGCAATTGTTCGCACAGGTCGGTCACGACATCCAAGCCAAACGCTTTGATGCTGGCCGTGTCGTCACCAAAGGCTTGCAGGCGCAGGCGAATCCAGCGGGGAATTTCCGCGCCGCACGCGTCGGAGAAACGCATCAATTGGGTGGAGCTGATGATGGGCATGATGCCCGCCACAACGGGAATCGTCGCCCCCAGCCGCTCAGTGTCTTCCAGAAACCGGAAGTACGCATCGGAGTTGAAAAAGTACTGCGTGATGGCCGACGTAGCCCCCGCGCGCACCTTGGTCAAATAGGCTTGCAAATCGGCCTCGGGCGACTTGGCCTGCGGATGCACCTCGGGGTAACAGCCGACTTCAATGTGGAAGTGGTCGCCGGTCTCGCTCCTGATGAATTCAATCATCTCGCTGGCGTATTTGAACTCGCCAAACGCGCCGTAGCCGCTGGGCAAGTCACCGCGCAGCGCCACCATGCGCTGGATGCCAGCCGATTTGAATCCCGCCAGTTGCGCACGCACGCTGTCGCGGGTCGCGCCTATGCAGGAGAAATGAGGCGCGGCTGGAAAGCCATCGGCCAAAATCGCCTGCACGGTTTGCAGCGTGCCGTCTTGTGTGGAGCCACCTGCACCATAAGTGACGCTGAAAAATTCAGGCTTCAGTGCGTAGAGTTTTTGCCGAACTACCGCAAGTTTCTCAACACCTTCAGGCGTTTTGGGAGGGAAGAATTCGATGCTGACAGGAATGTCGTTGGAGTTCATGAGATCGCATTCAATCTTGCGTGAACGAAGAACTCGCGGTTGCCGTCGCCGCCCTGAATCGGGCTTTCGAACCAGGCCTTGACGTTCAAACCCAGTTCGGCATAGCAATCCCGAATACGCTGCTCGACCACCTCGTACATGGCAGCGTCTTTGACAATGCCGCCTTTGCCCACCTGACCGGGTTGCAATTCGAACTGAGGTTTGACCAGTATCAGCACCTCGCCACCCGGTGCCAGCAGTGGCACTAAGGCGGGCAGGACGAGGGTTTGGGAGATAAAAGACAGGTCACCCACGATCAGGTCAAAGGTGAGCTCTTGAGTGACATCAGTGTCGTCTGCCGAGCCTGCGAGCAAGGCCGATTGGTCAAAAGACGCTTCTATTTGAGAAGCATCCAGCTCCCTGGCGTTGATATTTTCCATCACCAA
>JANNFW010000267.1:0-5945 GCA_031380235.1 Rhodoferax sp.
TAAAGGCCATCGACCCCGCCCAGCTTTCGCGCACAGACCGCACCAGCTACGAGGTTTTGGATTTCGAACTGGCCACCGCGTTTTCTTTCGCGCCATTTCCTGATCATTTTTTGCCCATCGATCAGATGGGCAGTTTGCCAGTGGTACTTGCCAAATTCGCCAGCGGCAAAGGCTCGCAGCCGCTCAACACGCCCAAGCAATACCGCGCTTACCTGAGTCGCCTCAACCAGCTCTCCGCTTGGATAGACCAGGCCATTACCAACATGCGAGAAGGCATCAAAACCGGTGTGGTGCTCCCACGGGCCTTAGTGGTATCGACGCTGCCTCAGTATCAAAAGTTGGTCAGCAGCACACCCGAAGCGAATGTTTTCTACACACCCGTCAAAAATTTTCCCACTGGTTTTTCTGCGGCCGACCAAGCGGCGCTGATTGCCAGTTACCGCAACGAGATCGACAAACGGCTCAATCCTGCGTTGGCTCGCCTGGCCACTTTTTTGGAGAAAGACTATCTACCGGCCGCGCGCAGCAGCTCAGGTTGGGGTGCACTGCCCAAGGGGGCTGATTGGTATGCGGCGAGTGTTGCTGCGTCCACCACGACCTCGTTGAAACCCGATCAAATTCATGCCATTGGCCAGAAGGAGGCTGTACGTATTCAACAGCAGTTCGCCGAGCTTGGCCCCAAGATGGGCTACACCGGGCCAGCGGCGGATCTTCCCAAATGGGTTGCTGCGCAAGACAAGTACCGCCCGTTCAAAAGCGAGCAGGAAATCAACGATATCTACCGCAAGCTCAATGAGACCTTGAAGACGAAACTGCCCAACCTGTTCTCCTTGATACCAAAGGCCCCGCTGGAGGTACGCGCTGAACCGGAGCTAACGCGGGCCACGGCTGCTGATCACTACACCCCACCGAGCGACGATGGTTCCCGCCCCGGCATTTTCTGGTCGGTGGTGAACGACCCCGCGCAGTACCCCAAGGTCAAAATGACCACCTTGTTTTTGCATGAAGCCAGCCCGGGCCATCACTTTCAGATTGCCTTGCAACTGGAGCAAAAGCTGCCCGACTTTCGTAAATTTGGCGGTAACAACGCGTATGCAGAAGGTTGGGCACTCTACGCAGAAACACTGGGCAAGGAGATGGGTTTGTACGACGAGCCCGACCAGTATTTTGGCCACCTCAACTTCGAGTTGCTGCGTGCCGCGCGCTTGGTGGTGGACACGGGCTTGCACGCGCAAGGCTGGACGCGTGAGAAAGCGATTGCCTACCTGCGCGAGACCTTGGGCGAGACCGAGGCTGATGCCAAGAGCGCCATCGAACGCTACATGGCCTGGCCCGCGCAGGCGCTGGCCTACAAAGTTGGCTCCATGAGAATCATGGAGCTGCGTCAACGTGCTGCTACTGCGCTGGGCGCCAAATTCAGCTTGCCCGCGTTTCACGCCGTCGTGCTGGGCGACGGCGCCTTACCGCTGGCGGTGCTTGAGGCGAAGGTGGATCGCTGGATTGCAGCGTTAAAGGAATAACGCGGACACAGCGTTACAGCCAGGGCTTCAACCAACCCAAGCCTGCGGACGTGCCGCCCGGTTGTGCGCCGTGCTTGGGACGATATTCGCAGCCTATCCAACCATCCCAGCCACAGGCTTTTGAGACCTCGTCAATCACGCCAAACAGATACGGGTAGTTGACCTCGCCGATATCCGGCTCATGGCGCTCGGGCACGCCCGCGATCTGGAAGTGACCGACGCGCCCCGTTGGCAGATAGGTGCGAATTTTGCTGGCCACATCGCCTTCGACGATCTGGCAGTGGTACAGGTCCATCTGCACTTTGAGATTGGGCAGCCCCACCTCGGCAATGATGTCGTGCGCATGATCCTGGCGGTTCAGAAAAAAACGCGGAATGTCGCGGGTGTTGATGGGCTCCATCAGCACGTCTCGGCCCGCTTTGGCCGCTTCGGTCGCCGCCCAGCGCAAGTTTTCGATGTAGGTTGCCTGCACGTCTGCGCGCTCCTTGCCCACTGGCACCAGGCCTGCCATCAGGTGGATGCGTGGGCAATCAAGCGTCTCGGCATACTCCAGCGCAATCTGAACGCCGTGGCGAAACTCCTGCGTGTGACCCGGCAAGCAAGCAGTGCCGCGCACACCCTGATCAAACAAGCGGGTGTAACCCTCACGATCCATCGCGCCGGCGGGCGAGTTAAACAGCACTTGCTGAAGGCCATTGGACTTGAGTCGGGTGGCAATCTCGGCGGCATCCCACGCATACGGGAACAGAAACTCAACCGCATAGAAGCCATCCTTGGCAGCCGCATCGAAGCGATCCAAAAAGGGCAGGTCGGGATACATCATCGACAGGTTGGCGGCAAACTTGGGCATGGTTTTCTCGAAAAGAAAATGAATCTACCACCGCGCTCCAAACACCTGGCGCAGCTCATCGATTTGCGCAGCGTTTAGCGCGGCGGGTTTGGGGTGGGCCAGCAGCCAGAGCTTGGCTGTCTCTTCCAGCTCTTCCAGCGCGGCCATGGCCTGGGCCGGTGAATCGTGCCACACATTGGGGCCAAGGCATTGCAGCATCACGGCACGGACGGGTGTGCCCGCAGCACCGTAGCGCTGAATCGTCTGGGCGACTAAAGCAGCCGCAGCCGGGTCGCCGGGGCGGTGGTAGGAAATCACGGGAACGTGGCCCACCTTCATCACAAAGTAGGGTGTGAGCGCGGGCAACAGCTCGTCTTCTGCATTGTTCAAAGTCAGCGCCACGCAATGCGTGCTGTGGGTGTGAATGATGCAGCGAGTTTGCGCGTCAAACCGATGACTGGCAGCATAGATTTGAGTGTGCAGCGCAATGGTTTTGCTGGCTTTGTCGCCACTGATTTGTTGTGCTTTGGCATCCAGCTTGGCAAGCCGCTCGGGGGCTAAAAAACCCAGGCATGCGTCGGTGGGCGTGATCAGAAAGCCACCGCCTTGTTCATCGTCCAAGCGCACGCTGATGTTACCTGCGGTCGCATGCACGTAACCCCGGTCAAACAGGCTTTTGCCAACGCGGCAGATTTCTATGCGGGCTTCAGTTTCGGTCATCAGAGTTGCTTGAAAGCCTTGGTGAAGAAGTCTGTAGTGCCGAAGTTGCCTGACTTCAGCGTGAGGTGCAAACCAGCGGGTGCAGCCTGTGACTTCGCAAAACACCAGGGCACGCCAGGGTCAATCTGCGGGCCGATCTGCATCTGCGTGATGCCCAGCGCCTGCACGCACGCACCCGATGTTTCGCCACCGGCCACAACGAGCTGGCGCACACCCAAGTCCACTAGGCCGCGTGCAATGCGGCTCAATGCCTGCTCCATCAGCGCCCCTGCCGCGTTCACGCCCATTTGCGCTTGCACGGCTTTCACCGTGTCGGGCGCGGCGGTGGAATACACCAGCACAGGGCCACTTTTTAAAAGCGGTGCGGCCCAAGTCAGCGCGCTGGCCGCCACGTCTTTCCCACTGGCTGCGTCCGCCGCCACTTGTAGGGGGTTCAACGCCAGGGCGTTACCACCGGCTTGGATGAAGTGGGCAACCTGCGCGTTGGTGGCTAACGAGCAACTGCCCGAGACCACCGCTTGCAAGCCGCCCGCCACGGGCAACACGCTGGCGCTGGGTGAAGTCGCGATGCCGAAGTTTTGCGGCAAGCCAATCGCCACGCCAGAACCAGCGGTCACCAGTGGCATACCCTTCAACGCAAGGCCAAGTCGCATCAAATCGTCGTTCGACACCGCATCCACAATAGCGACGCCGGCGCCGCTTGCCTTTAACTGCTCCATACACTCGGCAATCGCCCGCGCGCCGTGTGAAATTACATGAAATGGAATGAGCCCCACTTTGCGTTTGGTTTGCGCCTGCATCACCCGCACTAGGTTGGCATCACGCATCGGCGTGAGCGGGTGGTTTTGCATGCCGCTCTCGTTCAGTAGTACATCGCCTACGAACAGATGGCCTTTGAACACGGTGCGGCCATTGTCTGGAAAGGCGGGCGTGGCAATGGTGAAATCGGTTTGCAGCGCGTCCATCAGCGCCTCAGTCACCGGGCCTATATTGCCGTGGGCGGTGCTGTCGAAGGTGGAGCAGTATTTGAAGTAGATTTGCTGCGCGCCTTGGGCTTGCAGCCACTTCAAAGCCTGAAGCGATTGCTCAATGGCCTCCGCTGGAGCGATAGTGCGCGATTTGAGCGCCACCACCACAGCGTCGACATCCGCTGTGATGGGCTCTGCGGGCACGCCAATCGTCTGCACCACGCGCATGCCCGCCCGAACTAGATTGTTGGAGAGGTCGGTGGCCCCAGTGAAGTCGTCGGCAATGCAGCCTAAAAGTATGCGCATCAGATCAATTGAAGCTCAGATTACCCGTTTTGATTACTGTCGCCCAGCGTTCGCTTTCTGCCACTGCGCGCGCGCGAGCGTTGTCAACCGAACCACTTCGAACGACGATACCGAGTGACAGAAGTTTCTCTACGAAAGCGCTGTTTCTCACAACGGCGTTGATCTCCTGATTCAGTTTTTGAACGATGTCAGCGGGTGTTTTTGCAGGCACAAAAACGGTGTAATTGGTTGAACTCTCGTAGCCTGGCAACCCAGCTTCGGCCATGGTGGGCACGTCAGGCAGCGTAGCCGAGCGGCTGGCGCTGGCAACAGCGAGCGCGCGGGTCTTCCCCGCCCGAATGTTCGGCAGATGCGCCGGAATGCTATCAATCGACATTGGGATGCGGCCCGACAGCAAATCAGGCATGAACTGCGCCGTGCCTCTGTACGGCACATGCAAAATATCCACACCGGCCATCTGTTTGAACATCTCCGCATTCAGATGCTGTAGGCCTCCCACGCCCGATGAAGCAAAGCTCAACTCGCCCGGCTTAGCCTTAGCGATGGCGATCAGCTCCTTCAAGTTCTTGGCGGGAAGATCGGCGTTGACGATCAGCGCCACGGTGCCAAAGCCCACTTCTGCCACCGGAATCAAATCGCGCTGCATGTCAAACGGCAAGCCCTTGATGATGTGTGGCGCGATGGCATAGTCGACGATGCTGCCCAACATGACCGTGTAGCCATCAGGTGCGCTGCGTGCAAGTGCCGTCGCACCGATGGTGGCACCGGCACCGGGTTTGTTGTCAACCGTGATGGACTGGCCCAGGCGCGGCCCGAGCTGGTCGGCGAGCAAGCGCGCCACAGTGTCCACACCACCACCGGCAGGGTAGGGCGCGATCATCGTTATCGGACGTGCTGGCCACGCTTGCGCCTGGGCGGCTGAGGTGCCCAATAGCCCGAGCGAAGAAGCACCGAGCACGGCTGCGACATGATGCGTGAACTGGCGACGGGAATGATTGATGTGGGTCATGGGAATGTCTTGATGTGTGTCATAGGAGTGTCTTGATTAAAAGAATATTCAGACCAGGCGCTAAACCGAGCCTGGCAGTTTGATACCCGGAAAAATCTTGATCACCGCGCTGTCATCTTCCTTCGCAAAACCAGCGGTTGATGCCTGCATGAACATCTGATGCGCTGTGCTGGAGAGCGGCAGAGGGAACTTGCTGGCGCGCGCCATGTCAAGCACCAGCCCTAAGTCTTTCACGAAAATATCGATAGCTGAAAGCGGCGTGTAGTCTGCCGCCAGCACATGCGCCATACGGTTTTCAAACATCCAGCTATTGCCCGCGCTGTGGGTAATCACTTCATACAGCGCCGCCGGGTCTACCCCTTCGCGCAGGCCCAGCGCCATCGCCTCTGCGGCGGCAGCGATGTGTACGCCCGCGAGCAACTGGTTGATGATTTTCACCTTGCTGCCAGCACCCGCGCTGTCGCCCAGTTTGTAGACCTTGGCAGCCATCGCGTTGAGCACGAACTCGGCTTTGGCATATGCGGCGGCGCTGCCAGCGGTCATCATGGTCATCTGCGCGCTTGCGGCCTTGGCGGCCCCGCCGGAAATGGGTG
>JANNFW010000268.1:0-3355 GCA_031380235.1 Rhodoferax sp.
GTCGTGCCGTCGTCTTCGGTATGGACGACGTGCTCGTCCCAGATTTTGTCGTAGAGCGTGCGGGCGTCAGGAAATGTTCTTGGCATTTGGATCTCGGGTTAGCGCATGATTTTAGACCCTTCAAGTGCGCACCTTGCCGCAGGGGAGTTGTCGTCATCACGCAAAATGAGCGGTCTGGAGGTAGTTCAATGGACTACAATCTCGCAATGGATTTTGAATGGGATGAGGTCAAGAGTGACGTATGTTTTGAACAAAGGGGCTTTGACTTTCTCTACGTGAGCAGTGCGTTCTTGGATGAAAACAGGGTGATCCGCGCTGACCAGCGGTTCGAATACGGTGAAGAACGCTTTCAGATGCTTGGTCAGGTTGATGGTCGCGTATTCCAGGTTGCGTTCACGATGCGTGGCGCGCTGGTACGCATCATTTCGGCCCACAAGGCCAATTTGCGTGAGGTCAAGGATTATGAAAACGGTACGTATGAAAGTTGATAGCAAAATCGTAAAAACCCCAAGGGGCCGGGTCAACCTGAGCAAGTTGAATACCACCACTGAGGCCAACATCAGAGATCATCAGAAGCAGGACGACGCAGCTTCCGCTCAAGATGCTGCCTTGTTCGCCCAACGTGTGCGAAAGCGCCTGGGGCTAACGCAGCTTGAGTTTTCGCGCCGCATCGACGTGTCGCTGGACACGATTCGCAATTGGGAGCAAGGCAAACGCAGTCCAACCGGCGCGGCTAGGGCTTTGCTCAGAGTTTTGGACAGGGCGCCTGAAGCGTCGTTAATGGCACTGGGCTGATTGGGCTATTCGCTGCGAATGGACGTTCACGCGCAGAAAGTTCAGCTTGCAAATCCCTGGGCTGCAATTGTCGGTTCAATGCCACTTTGCTTGAGCAACTGAGCGTCATTCGTGACCAAAGTCGCTTCGTGCAATGCGGTGCTTGCCAAGATGATCGCATCGGGTAGCTTCAACTTTGTGCGCAGGCGTGTTTGCGCAATCAATTGGATGAGTGCTTGATCGGTATGCGCAAGGTCTACAACGGCAACCGCTGCTTCAAACTCTCGTAGCAAATCAAGGTCGGGCGATGTCATACCGCTGAAACTTGAAAACTCAAGAATGCTGATCACTGAAATGCCGACCCACTCCGCTGATGATGTCAGATCCAACAGAGACTGATTGCCCTTCAGCAAGGCAATTAGCGCATTGGTATCGAGCAGAAAGCGCTTACCAAGCATCACGCGATTCGCGTTGCGCTGCTACGGCATCGCCAGTCCATTGAAGTCGGCCTGCCAGATGCGCGAAGTTGTAGCGCGGCGATTTCGATGTGCCCATCTCCAAACCAACTTCTTCCTCCACGACAACCAGAACGCGCGCGCGCTTGATATCCGGTGGCGGCTGGTCAAGCCAAATCAGTTCCGAACCATTGAGTTCTGCGCTGTAGCTTCGCAACATATTGATTCCCTCTTTGACGTGAGCCGTCATTTTAGGCGGGGCCGAAGACCCGCGTGTCGGTTCGCGTCGGCCCTCACCGTCCCCGCAGAAACAACGCATCCAGCTCCTTGATGCTCACTTGCCGCCAGGTGGGTCGCCCGTGGTTGCATTGATCGGATCGATCAGTTTCTTCCATTTGCCGCAGGAGAGCGTTCATTTCTTCAACCGTCAACCGCCGATTCGCCCGCACTGCGCCGTGGCAGGCCATCGTGCCAAGCAACTCGTTTTGCGCCCGCTCGATGACGTTGCTGGCATCGTGTTGGGACAGTTCGGCTAGCACGCTGCGAGCCAACTCGGTCGCGTTGCCGTTGAAAAGCGATGTGGGCACCGCGCGCACGGCGAGGGTTTTGGGCGAGAAGGGGCTGATCTCCAGGCCTAGGGTGGCCAGCGTTTCTTGATGCGCTTCTGCGGTGGCAACTTCGAGCGGCGTGGCGGCGAAGGTGGTGGGGATCAGCAAGGGCTGGCTGCTGATTTTGGCGACATTTGTGATGCTGACCGAGTTGTTGATCTGTGCCTTCAACCGCTCGTACACGATGCGCTCGTGCGCGGCGTGCATGTCGACGATGATCAGGCCCTGCGCGTTTTCTGCCAGGATGTAGATGCCTTGAAGCTGTGCCAGCGCGCGGCCCAGGGGCCAGGTGTCAGCTGAGGTCTCTGCAACGTGCTCGGGTGGACGCGGCGCGGCCTCACTTGATGTGTTGATTGCGTCGATAGGCGAAGGCGCACGCTGCCACAACGCGCCGAGGTCTTCCACGCGGTGACCGGGGCTTGACTTGAAGTTGATGGACGATTGGGGCCACGGGGTGGGCGTTGGCCGTTGATCTGGTACCACCACGTCAGGCTGGGTTGGCGTGGCGATGACTACCCCAGAGCGCGGCGTGGCCAGCGCATCTTGCACGGCGTGGTGCATGGCCTGGTGCACTTCGCGGCTGTCCCGGAAGCGCACTTCGATTTTGGTCGGATGCACGTTAACGTCCACGCGCGTGGGATCGATGCCTACGAACAGCGCATAGACCGGCTGCCGGTGGCCGTGCAACACGTCTTCGTAGGCGCTGCGGGCACCATGGGTCAATACCTTGTCGCGCACGAAACGGCCATTGACATAGGCAAACTGCTGGTCGGCACGGGCGCGGGCGGCATCGGGGATGCCCGCACGGCCCCACACGCGCACGGCTTGCTGACCGTGCTGCGGCGTCGAGGTGTAGTCCACCGCCACCGAACGCGCAACGAAGTCATCACCCAGCACGTCGGAAAGACGTTGGTTCAGCACAGCGTCAGCCAGCCCCGTGCAGGCGCGCCACTGCTCCACCAATTTGCCTTCATGCCAGATGGCAAAGCCGACATCAGGCCGCACCAGAGCGTGGCGGCGCACGGCTTCAATGCAGTGCGACAGCTCGGTGGCATCCGTCTTCAAAAACTTGCGCCGCGCAGGGGTGCTGAAGAACAGCTCTTTGACCTCGACCGTGGTGCCAGGGCTGCGCGCAGCGGGTTTGATCTCGCCGGTTTGGCCTTCGAGCTGAAATGCTTCCGTCTGCCCTTGAGCTCTGGAATAAATAGCGCAATCAGCAATTGAATTGACGGCGGCCAGCGCCTCGCCACGAAATCCCATGGTGCCCACGGACTCCAGATCGGCCAGGCTGCTGATCTTGCTGGTGGCGTGGCGTTTGAACGCCAGCGGCAGCTCTTCGCGCAGAATGCCAGAGCCGTTGTCTTCTACCGATATCAGCCGCACGCCACCGGCCACCAGTCGCACGGTGACTTGCGTGGCGCCGGCATCCAGCGCGTTGTCAACAAGCTCTCGCACGACCGAGGCCGGCCGCTCGACGACTTCCCCCGCAGCGATTTGGCTGATCAGTTCATCCGGCAG
>JANNFW010000269.1:0-2993 GCA_031380235.1 Rhodoferax sp.
CGCAGTTGAGCGGCCTGATTGATGCCGAGCGCGTGTTGAAGCGCGTGGAAGGCATTGCGATTTGCCGCCTGACCAGTGCCGATGTGGTGCGCCACCCGCTGGTCGCGCGCATTGTGGATGCCTATGACGCGCCTGCGAGTCCTACCGCAAAAGCCCGCTGAATGAAGAACCTGGCCCTGTCCCTGCAATTTGGCGATATCAAAGATGCCAAGCGCCACCGTGCCGCCCTGCCCCGCCACGCGGTGATCAAATGGATTCGCCACGCGCTGGCGGCGGATGCTGAAATCACTGTGCGCATCGTCAATTCTGAAGAGGGCCAGACGCTAAACCGCGACTACCGCCAAAAAGATTACGCCACCAATGTGCTGACGTTTGACTACACCCAGGCGCCGCTGGTCACTGCGGATCTGGTGCTGTGCGCGCCCGTGATCGCGCAAGAGGCCCGCACGCAACGCAAGACGCTGCAGGCGCACTATGCGCACATGGTCGTGCATGGCACGCTGCATGCGCAGGGCTTTGACCATGAAACCAGTGAGGCGGACGCGAAGCGGATGGAAGCGCGTGAGATTGCGATATTGACCGGGCTGGGTTTCAAGAACCCGTATTGATTGCTGAGCCCGCAGGTGCGATCCGCAGCGGAATCGTCACCGGCCCATCGTTCACCAAATGCACCTGCATGTCCGCGCCAAACTGCCCGGTTTGAACATGCGGATGCAGCAAACGGGCCTGCGCCACAAAGTCGTCGTAAAGTCTGCGGCCTTCATCCGGTTTTGCCGCGGCTGAAAAGCCGGGCCGGTTGCCGCTGGACGTATCCGCCGCCAGGGTGAACTGGCTGACGATCAGCAGACCGCCCACGCTTGCGGGCAGGCCCAATCCATCCATGTCCTGCACGCTGTGGTTCATCTTGCCTGCGGCATCGCTGAAGATGCGCAGCTTCAGGATTTTGGCCAGCAGCTTGTCGCGCTCCACCGGCCCGTCCATCGGCTCAGCACACACCAGCACCAAGAGGCCCCGGTCAATCGCGCCGACGGTTGTGCCATGCACGACAACGCGCGCCTCGCTTACCCGCTGTAACAAAGCAATCATTGGTTTGTTTTTTCCGCAGGCACTGTGCCAAAATTGTTCATGGTCACCCACTTTAAACGACACATTCCTTGGGGTGCCGCATGGCTCGCTTTGGCGTTGGTGGGGTGTGCGGTGATTGCGCGAATGGAGTTGATCAAACAGCAGAATTCGTTCGAGGCTGAAACGCAGGTGGTGCATCGGCTCTTGAGCCAATCCGTCACGCAAGTGGAAGCCGTTTTGTCCACCCTGCCGACGCTGCCGGGCGTGCGTGCACAAAACGAGCGCTCGCGGGCTGAGCAGCGGCTGCTCTCGGTCTTTCCGCATGTGCTGATGGTGCTGCGCCGCGATGGCAGCGATTCTTGGTCAGACGAGCCACTGCGTGCGGGCGAGGCCGAGTCGCGCCGCCTCAAACGCGCTGTGCTGGCGGATGTGAACCTGGCCAAAGGCCGTTACCACCTCGTGCTGGGGCAGGAGGCTTCGGGCTTCGCTCTTTTGGTGGACATCAAGACGATGATTCCCTGGCAAGACTGGCCGATGTCGCGCGATGCAAGCCCGGTACGCGTGGCACTTGCGCTGGAGCCGCAGGTGATGGTGCTGCAAGAGGGCAAGTCTGCTCAGACCGGATCAAGCGCCACATCGGGCACCCTATCGAATAGGTTGCGCGGCTGGACGTTTGAATCGCTCGAAACCTTGGCCTCCAGCACCCAACCATTCAGCCTGCGCACCAGCCGCCATGTCGGCTGGGGCGAGTTGCCGTGGAGCCGAATGGCCGCCTGGTGTCTGCTGGTGGCCCTGCTGCTCCTTGCCTTACGCGCATTGCTGCGCCAGCGTCATGACCGCCATCGCGCTGAAGCGCTGCTGCGGGTGGGGCAAGCCGGGCGACTCAACACCTTAAGCGAGTTGGCCACAGGCATGGTGCAGGAGCTGGGCGACCCCATGCGCGCAGCGCAGGCAGCCACGCAGGAGGCACAGCAATTGTTGCAAGGAGACTCCCCCAGCCTGAGCGGCGCGCAGGCTGCAACGGGTCTTGCCACGCGCGAGGTGGCGCGCGCCGCAGATGTCGTGAACCGCCTGCGCCACGTGGTCGAGCAGCCTGATTTAAGCGGTGCGCTTCGGCCCGTCAGCTTGCTGGCGGCGGCGCGCGTCGCAGTGGATGTGCTGGCACCCGAGCTACAGCGGCTGGGCATCAAGCATTCCATTCAATCCAACCAGGCAGATTGGACCGTCATGGCCGAGCCCGTGGCCCTCGGCCAGATCATTCATAACCTGTTGATCAATGCCATGCAGGCCTTGCAGGAAGTCAGGCCCTCTGAGCGCACTTTGACGCTCACGCTCATTCAGGCGTTAACCAGCGCCGGGCAGAACACCGCCCAACTCAGCATCCAAGACACCGGCCCCGGCATCCCCAATGACGTGGTGACGCAGATTTTCAAGCCCTTCTTCACCACCCGCCCGGACGCTCTGGGCTTGGGCCTGAGCTTGAGTGAAACACTGGCAGGCAGCATGGGCGGTAGCGTCAGCGCCTACAACCGCGTGCCGCGCGGTGCAGAGTTTTGCCTGACCTTGCCCTTGGCGACCTGATTCACTGCTTGCGGGCCCATCACGCTCAAGCAAACTGAGCGGAGAATTGACAAGGTTAAAATTAACTTATGAGTTAATTTTTAGTTCTGCAAGGGCCAAAACCGTCAAATTTTTAATAAAATACGACTCTGGCTCTCGTATATTATGCATGAAAAGCTATATAAACAATAGCAATCTCAACGCGAAAAGCTGGGCACGCTTCACGTCAAAATCACCCGCGCGAACTTGCGTTTTCCCACCTGAACCACGTAACTACCCACGCCGAGCTTCAAGCCCTTGTCGCTGATCACCACGGAGTCCACGCGCACGCCGCCGCCGTCAATCAGGCGGTTGCCCTCGCCGCTGGA
>JANNFW010000331.1:0-16011 GCA_031380235.1 Rhodoferax sp.
TTCGAGCAAGGTGACTTGATCAGGATGGCGGGTGCCGGGCACCTGGGCGAACTGGTGGCCCAAGATGGATTTGACGGTAACTCTCGCGGAATTCACGCGCGTGAAGTTAATCGGCACCAAAACCCGACGAGCAGCTGCGCCGCCAGGCTTGGCGGGCACCTCAAGCTCCAGGTAGCGAAACAGCATTTCGGAGCGATCAACCCAAAGATCGACGATGGTGCCACCGTCTTGTCCGTCTGCACCCACCACTTTCAATCCACGTGGATCGGGATCTTTTGCGGCGACATCAAACCCGGCCGCCGCGCGCAGCGGCACGATTTTCAAGTCACCCTCGGCCGTCACGTCGGCCACATCAGGTCGGTCTGCATAAGCGCCCGGCCCTACGCCGTCCAGCATCGGGTTACCAGTAGGTTGCAGGGGCGCACCCAGCCAGTTGCCGATAGGCTCAGCGGCCAATCGTTGCGGCGATACGAAGTCATTCGGCACGGTTCGCGTGCCACCGTCGCGCAGCAGATAGGTCTTGGCGCTGGGTATCGGCGGCCAGCCTTCCACGCGAACGTGTGCGGATCGGTCAGACTCCAGCGGGTAGCCTTCTCGCTTGCCTTCTTGCAAAAGGTAATAGATCAAGCCCGCAAAAAACACCCAAAACGCGTACAAGGCGAGTTGGGCAACGTCAATGTATCCGGTGATGGCTCCAGTTCCCATAGCACTTTCTCCTCTAAAAAAAATTGTTTCTCTACGCTTGGTTGATATCTCTAGCTTGGCATTTCCGCCAGGCCAAACTTGACGGTGGATTGCGAACGGTTTGGCGTGTTGCTGCGCACCAGCGGTCCGATGGCAATCAATGTTCCAAACAGCAGCAAAATTTCAAGGTGGTAAACGAAGCTGTACCCTACTGAAGGTGACATCAATGCGGTGCCGAGTGCGCCGCGCTCGGCGAGCGCTGACATGACATCGCGCAATCCACCGCCCAACGCAACCGCCAGGCCGGCGCAGGTCGCTTGCACAGCCCCCCATGCCCCCAGCGCGAGGCCGTTTTGATCTTGCGCTTGCAGGCACATCGCAGCAGTAAGAGTGGCGATAGAAAAGAAGCCGCCGCCAAATCCGATCAAGATGGCACCGAGCTGGAACAGCAGCGCCGAGTCCATCGGGTCGGCAAAAATGACCGCTGCAAATCCTGCAACGCCCACCAGCACGCCCATGGCCGCCATGCGATACGCATCGCCACCATGGTGCAGCCAGCGTGAGGCCAATGCAAACGCTGCAAGTGCGCCGCCCGCAGTCAACGCGGTTAACGCGGAAGTTGCCCCCACAGACAGTTTCAACACATGGCCGCCATAGGGTTCGAGCAGCACATCCTGCATGCTGAAAGCAGCAGTACCAATGCCCACCGTCACCAGCAGTCGGCCGGCGCGCCCACCGCTCACCAGTTTTTGCCACGAATCTCGGAATGAGGGCCGGGGTTCGTTCGCCCGAAACGCCGTATTTGCCGGGTTGCGTGCCTCCTGTTTCCAAAGTGCCACCATGTTCAAAATCATGGTCACCATGGCGGCACCCTGAATGATCTGAATCAGCTTCACCTGTTTAAAGTCTGCCAGCAGCGCCCCAAAGATCAAGGCGCTGCAGCCCATACCCAACAGCAGCATCACGTACAGCAGTGCCACCACGCGGGGGCGTGACTCCGGCGTGGCAATATCCGTCGCCAGAGCCAGCCCGGCGGTTTGCGTCATGTGCATGCCCGCTCCCACGAGCAGGAAGGCCAGCGCGGCTCCAATCTGCCCGTAAATCGCGGGCCCGTGCGTGTCGCCCGACAAAACTAGCAGTGCAAACGGCATGATCGCCAAGCCGCCGAATTGCAGCAGACTGCCCATCCAGATGTAGGGCACTCGCTTCCAGCCCAGGGCCGAGCGATGGTTGTCTGAACGAAAGCCCATCAATGCACGAAGCGGCGCAAAAACCAACGGCAAAGCCACCATGAGAGAGACCAGCCATGCAGGCACGTTCAACTCCACAATCATCACGCGATTCAAGGTGCCATTGAGTAAGGCTAGCGCCATGCCGACCGATACCTGAAACAGCGACAACCGCAGCAGCCGGCCCATCGGCAGTTCTTTCGTGGCAGCATCGGCAAAGGGCAAGTAGCCGCTGGCAAGCCGCCCCCAGTGGCTGGCGGCCTTGCCATTGAGCAACACGGCAGTGCGCAGTAGGCTCATTTTTTTACCAACTCCAAGGCCTGCGAGGTGTAAAAACCGCTCGACACGCGCTGTGTCCGTCCCAGCTTCCAGGCCTGCATTTGCGGGCTTGATTCAATGCTGTGGCGCAGCTTGCGCTCGGCAACGGGAACCACCGAAGGCGCACGATCCCCGCGTGGGAAGAACTTGCCGACGGCGCGAAACACCTCCAGCGCGGGACTGCTGGGCACATAGGTAAACACCATGGCCTTGCGGGTGCGCTCGGACAGGCCTGCCAGCACGCGCACGGCGTCGAGCGGCTCGTAATGAATCACCGAATCCATGCCCACCATGTAGTCGAATTCACCCAGCGCCGCGTCCAGCATGTCGCCCGAGCGAAAGTCAATCGAGCCGCCGTTCTGGATGAAGGGCTGTCGCTGCCGAGCGAGGTCCACCAAAGTGGCAGACAGGTCAATCGCCAGCACGTCGGCACCACGGTGCGCGGCTTCCACCGCCAAGGCACCGGTGCCGCAACCGGCATCCAACAGACGCATCCCGCGCATGTCGGCAGGCAGCCACGACAGCAGGGTCGCACGCATGCGATCACGGCCCGCGCGCACCGTCGCCCGCACGCGGCCTACGGGCTCGTTCGAGGTCAGTCGAGCCCAGGCCTGCACCGCTGTGCGATCAAAATAGGTTTCGATCTCGCCGCGTCGCTCTTGATAACTGATCGGTGTCATGGGGGTACCTCTGTCAGTCAAAGCCAAGCAGATCAAAAATGTCCCGATCTTTCATCGGCACGGCATTCAAGGGCTCAGTACCCAGCCAAAGGGAAGCGGCGAGGCGCATGTACTCTTTTTGCACCGCTTCCAACTCAGGCGAGTACTCCATTTCAAACAGCGTCGATTTCTTTAACCGGCTGCGTCGGATCACGTCCAGGTCAGGAAAGTGTGCAGCCAGTTTCAGGCCAATCTTGTTGTTGTACTTGTCGATTTGATCCGTGTCTTTGCTGCGATTTGCAATCACGCCGCCGAGGCGCACGTTGTAATTCTTCGCCTTGGCACCAATCGCCTGCACGATGCGGTTCATGGCGAAAATCGAATCGAAATCATTGGCCGTGACGATCAGTGCGCGGTCTGCATGTTGCAGCGGTGCAGCGAACCCCCCACACACCACGTCACCCAGCACGTCGAAGATCACCACGTCGGTGTCTTCCAACAGATGATGTTCTTTGAGCAGCTTGACGGTCTGCCCCACCACATAGCCGCCACAACCCGTGCCTGCAGGCGGGCCACCGGCCTCGACGCACATCACGCCGTTGTAGCCGGGGAACACGAAGTCTTCAACCCGCAGCTCTTCAGCGTGAAAGTCGACTGACTCCAGCACATCGATCACCGTCGGCAGCATTTTTTTAGTCAGCGTGAACGTGGAGTCATGCTTGGGGTCGCAACCAATTTGCAACACGCGTTTGCCCAGCTTTGAAAAAGCGGCGGAAAGGTTGGAGGAGGTGGTGCTTTTACCGATACCGCCTTTGCCGTAGATCGCGAACACTTTCGCGTTACCAATTTTTAGATTCGGGTCAAGCTCAACCTGCAAACTGCCCTCGCCGTCAAGACGTAAGTTTTTACGTACGCCGGGGTTTTTGATGTCAGGAAACGGGACGGTGGTGGTGCTCATGCGGTAACTCCTTCGTGTACTTTTCCAGATGTGCCTTCGTACACGCCCTCAAGGCGGTCCTCAAGCTCTTCACCCGCTGCGCGCAAGGCGGCGAGTGTTTGTGAATCGGGTTGCCAAAAATTGCGATCCGAGGCTTCGATCAATCGGTTGGCGACGCGCGCTGAAGCTGTGGGATTGAGCTTGGCCAGCCGCTCGCGCATCGCGGGGTCCAGCATGAAAGTCTCAGACAGCTCCTGATACACCCACGGCTGCACCTGACCCGTTGTGGCAGACCAGCCCATCGTGTTGGTCACGTGTACTTCAATTTGGCGAACGCCTTCGTAGCCATGCTCCAGCATGCCCTCGTACCACTTCGGATTGAGCATGCGCGTGCGAGTTTCCAGGGCGACTTGTTCGCGCAAGGAGCGAACGGCGCCCTCGCCTTTGGTCTGATCACCAATGTAGACAGGCGGCGTCTTGCCACCACTGGCGACTTTGACGGCCTGCGTAATCCCGCCCAGTGTGTCGAAATAATTGTCAACCGTGGTGACACCCAGCTCCACCGAATCGAGGTTTTGATAAGTGAGCTGAACGTTGGAAAGCGCGCTTTTCAGAAGTGCTGTTTGTTGCACCGCGCGGCCCGTGCGGCCATAAGCAAATCCTTTGCGCCGGGTGTAAGTCTCGGCCAGCTCACCTTCATCAGTCCAGCGGCTGCTTTCAACCAAATTATTGACGTTTGAACCATAGGCTCCTTCAGCGTTGCCGTAGACGCGAAGCGATGCGATCTCCAACGTGCAGCCGTGTTCCTGCTGGTAGGCCAGCGCATGTTTGCGAATCCAGTTCATCTCAATCGGCTCATCCGCCGCCGACGCGGCCAAAAATGCCGCCTCGGCAAGGAGCTTGATTTGCAAGGGCATCAGGTCCCGGAAGATGCCTGAGAGTGTGATCACCACATCCACACGCGGTCTGCCTAGCTGCGCAAGTGGAATGAGTGTGGCCCCCGCAATTCGGCCATAGCTGTCAAACCGGGGCAAAGCACCCATCAGGGCCAGCGCCTGCGCAATCGGTGCGCCTTCGTTCTTCAAGTTGTCGCTGCCCCAAAGCACTATGGCGATGGACTCGGGAAACGGGTTACCTTGCTCGTGATGTTTTGCAAGCAGGAGATTGGCCTGCTTGGTGCCGTCTTTTACGGCAAACACGCTGGGAATTCTGAAGGGGTCGAAACCGTGAATATTGCGGCCAGTGGGCAACACCGCTGGGGTGCGCAAAATGTCGCCACCAGGCGCTGGGCGAATGTAGCGGCCATCCAGTGCACGCAGCAATGCGGGAATTTCGGTGTCTTCGGCAAGCATCGCATTGGCCGCCGCGAGTTCCCGCATTAGGTTCACATCGGCATCGCCATGGGGAAGCTGGCTTTCCGCTAGCGCTTCGTGGATGCTATAGCCACAAACCAGCGCCTCAACCACTGCACGCTCAAGCTGCTTGCCGTGGGATGCATCAGCCATCGCCAGCAGCATGTCAACCCGTTCCCGCACGTTGGGTGCGCGGCCCGCAACGTGCAGGCCGTGGGGAATAAGCGTGTATTCGAGTTCCAAAACTTGAGCAGCAAGCTGACCTACGGTGAGATCTGTCTGAGATGCATTTGAAGCGTCCCAAACAGGCTCAGCATCTACCAAATTGAGCTCCGCCGCTTGCGATTGCAACAAGGCAGCAAGCTCACCGCGATCACTTGAGTGCGGCTCCAATGCTCTCCAGCGGTCAATTGAAGATTTGAGGTCATTCAGACCCTTGTAGAGGCCCGCCTGCGCCACGGGCGGAGTCAGGTAGCTGATTAACGTGGCCCCAGAGCGGCGCTTGGCAATCGCTCCTTCAGATGGATTGTTGGAGGCATACAGGTAGATGTTGGGCAGATCGTCAATCAGACGGTCTGGCCAGCAAGTACCGCTCATGCCGCTTTGCTTGCCCGGCATGAATTCCAATGCGCCATGTGTGCCAAAGTGCAGCACGGCGTGGGCTTTGAAGTCTTCTCGCAGGTAGCGATAAAAAGCCGAAAAAGCATGCGTTGGCGCAAGGCCTTTCTCAAACAGCAATCGCATCGGATCGCCTTCGTAACCAAAAGAGGGTTGAACCGCGACCAACACGTTGCCAAATTGCTTGCCCAGCACGAAGATGGAGTTTCCGTTACTGAGTTGCCGCCCTGGCGCTGGCCCCCATTGCGCTTCGATCTCCTTCAACCAGCGCTCGCGTTTGACATGGTCATCGGTGGCGATCTGCGCATGCACATTGGCATCGGCACCAAACTGCGCCGCATTGCCTGCGAGCAAGCTCTCGCGCAGTACGTCAACGCTCACGGGCACATCGACGGTGTAGCCTTGCGCTTTCATGCTGGTAAGGGTGTGGAACAAGGACTCGAAAACTGACAGGTACGCTGCACTACCGATATTGCCCGCGTTGGGCGGGAAGTTAAAAATGACAACGGCTACCTTGCGCTGCGCCCGTGCACTGCGCCGCAGGGCGACGAGCTTGCTCACGCGGGCGGCCAGCATGATGGCGCGCTCGGGACAGGAGTGCATGTCTTGCGCGGTATCTGTCGCCTTGAAGGTGCATGCATGATGGCAACCATGACATTGCGTACCAGCGGCTCCCGGTCTGCCACCAAAAACGATCGGGCCAGTGGAGCCATCAAGCTCCGGGATCGCAACCATGATCGTGCTCTCAACGGGTAACAAGCCTCGGTCGGAGCCACCCCATTGATCAAGCGTTTGAAACTCCACGGGGTGCGCGGCAACATACGGCACATCAAGCTGGGCCAGAACCTCTTCGGCTGCCTTTGCATCGTTGTAGGCAGGCCCACCCACCAGAGAAAAGCCGGTCAGCGAAACGACGGCATCCACAGTCGATTGCCCGTTCTTCATGAAAAACTTGTCAATGGCCGGACGCGAGTCAAGACCGGCCGCAAAGGCTGGGACAACCCGCAGCCCACGCGCCTCCAATGCCGCAATCACACCATCGTAATGCCCCGCATTATTTGACAACAAATAGGAGCGCAAAAGCAAGATCCCGACAACGCCTTTTATCGGTACTTCATTCGGAACAGGAAGATCGGCCATGTCATCAGACAGCCGATTTTTCATTCGGGGGTGATAGATGCCTAGCTCCGGATATTCAACAGGAGGCGCCGCCTTCACCTGCCCGCGAAAATGACGCCGTGGGCCGTCTGCGCCGCGATCCACCACGTGGCGAATCAAGTTGATCACGTTCTCATCAGAGCCGCCCAGCCAATACTGCAGCGTCATGAAATAGGCGCGCACATCTTGAGCGGTGCCCGGAATGAACCTAAGCATCTGTGGGATGCGCCGCAGCATCTTCATTTGAGCGGCACCTCCCGTAGAGGCCTTTTCCTTGTTGCCACGCAGCTTCTTGAGCAATGCCATCGGCCCACTGGCGGGCTTACCCATGTCGAAGTTTCCAAGCTTGGTGAGCTTGACCACTTCAGTGGCGGACATCAGGCAAATCATCGCATCACAGGATTCGCGGCGGGCGCGCAGCGTATCCAGTATGGGCAAAAAGTGATCTTCCAGAAAGAGCATGCCCGCCACCACAATGTCGGCGCTAGCGATGTCGGCCTTGCAGCGCGCTATGGCGGCCTCATTGCCTGCGTACTCCGATGCAGCATGCATCGACAACTGAAGCCCCGGCATGTCGCGCAGCAGCGATGCACGAGCGCGCTCGGTTGAGCTGGCCAGGTGCGTATCCATGCTGATCACCACAACGCGGATCGGCGTTTGCTTGGCAGCCGCGTTGGCTTCAACGGCTAAAGTGAGCTTTGGCATCGTAAAGCGTCTCAATGGTGATAACCGGAAGTCCTTTTTCCCGCGCATAGGACTCCGTATTTCTGCGCGCTTTGCCGCGTACAAAAAATGGGATTTTTCGCAGCTCTTTTTCCGCGTCGGCTCCCCACACCGCTGAAACTGCGGTGCTGGCGACGATGGCGTCGGCAGACGTTTTTGAAGCGGTGGAGATGGCAAGACCCGCCTGCTCGTTGGCGACCTGCATTGCTTCGGAGGTTTTGATGGAGGCAGCCCCTCCCAAATGGGACGGTGCCGCATCTTCATGAAACTCGGAGTCGCCTCGAAACATGCCAATGAGGTGCTCTTCAAGCCCCATCATCAAAGGGTGCACCCAGGCGTCAAACATCACATTGGCACCTTCGAAGCCCATCTGAGGTGAGTAGCGGGCCGGAAAATCCTGCACGTGCACGGGTGCGGAAATCACGGCGCAGGGGATGCCCAGCCGCTTGGAGATATGACGCTCCATCTGCGAGCCCAGCACCAGTTCAGGTTGCAATTCGGCGACACGGGCTTCGACTTCAAGGTAGTCGTCGGTGATCAACGCCTCCAGCTCATAAAGTTTGGCGGCTTCGCGAACGTCGCGGGCGTGTTCCCGGCTGTAAGTGCCCATACCGACCACTTTGAAGCCCAGCTCGCTGTTTGCAATCCGCGCCGCTGCAACCACGTGCGTGGCATCACCAAAAATGAACACTCGCTTGTTGGTTAAATAGGTGGAGTCGACTGAGCGGGCGTACCAGGGCGCGCGCGCATTCACATTGGCAAATGCACCGGCGGCGTCTATTCCTGCGAGCTGAGCCACCTCGGCAATGAAGTCGCGCGTGGCACCCGAACCCAGTGGAACAATTTTTGTGACGGGCTGGCCAAAGGTGCGTGACAGCCATTGCGCAGCCACCGAGGCAATTTCGGGATACAGCAGAACATTGAAATCAGCATCGCCGAGCCGCGCAATGTCTTCCGGCGTTGCGCCCAGGGGCGCAACAACGTTGACGTCAACGCCTATTTCGGCCAACAGCCCTGATATTTCTCGCAGATCATCCCGATGCCTGAAGCCCAACGCCGTCGGGCCGAGAATATTGCAGCTTGCCTTCTGACCAGGCAAACGGGCGGCGCGGGTTCTCGGTTTGGCCAGCGTTCGCACCAGTTGGTAAAAGGTCTCGGACGCGCCCCAGTTTTCCTTGCGTTGGTAGGACGGAAGCTCCAGCGCGATGACAGGTATGGGAAGGTTGAGCGCCTTGGCCAGACCGCCCGGGTCGTCTTGAATCAGCTCGGCTGTGCAAGACGCTCCGACCAGCATGGCCTTAGGCTTAAATCGCTCAAAGGCATCGAGAGCTGCCGATTTGAAAAGCTCAGCCGTGTCCCCACCGAGATCACGCGCTTGAAAGGTTGTGTAGGTGACGGGCGGGCGCTTGGGCAGCCGCTCGATCATCGTGAACAGTAAATCTGCATAAGTGTCGCCTTGCGGCGCATGAAGCACGTAATGCACACCTTCCATCGCAGTGGCAATGCGCATCGCACCGACATGAGGCGGGCCTTCATAAGTCCAGAGGGTCAACTGCATAGTCGTAATTCGTTACGCGGCAAGCCTCAACCGGCGCATCAAGGGGCGGCTGAAAAGCTCTGCAAGATCTGCAGCCTGGTCGTAACCCTGAATCGGCGTGAAGACAAGCTCAATAGCCCACTTGGTGGTGAACCCCTCTGCCTCCAGTGGGTTGGCCAAGCCGAGGCCACACACCACAAGGTCGGGCGAGCCTGCACGGCAACGGTCAAGCTGTTTTTCGACGTGCTGCCCCTCGGACAAAAAGGTATCTTCTGGTAAGAGCGCCAACTCATCTGCGAGATGCTGCCGATGTAGATATGGCGTGCCGACCTCTACTAACTGCATTCCCAACTCACGCGAAAGAAACCGCGCTAACGGCAGTTCGAGTTGAGAGTCCGGAAAGAAAAATATTCGTTTGCCAGCAAGCTGACTGCGTTGACGCGACAAGGCTGTCGTCGCGCGGTGCCGGGCAGTGGCGGTGACGCTTTCGAACAGTTCAGGCGCAACCCCAAAGGCCTCAGCGGCGGCTTTGAGCCAATGGGTCGTTCCCTCGACACCGATTGGAAACAGCGCAGGCAACCGCTCGGCTCCCCGCGCCTCCAGGCGGCGCGCCGTATCGGCCAAAAAAGGCTGTGCCAACAAAAAGCGCGTGCCAGAGCCAATCGCTGGCAGAGCAGAAGCATGACGGGGTGGAAAGAAATCTACTTGATCAATTCCCATTTGATGAAGCAGTCGTTTGAATTGGTCTTCAACCACATCGGCCAGCGCACCAACGATCAGCAATCTTGGGGCGGCATCATCTCGCAATTGACCCAGCTCAGGAACCATCGACGCGAGGCAGGCATCCTCACCCTGCGTAAACGTGGTCTCAATCCCGCTGCCAGAGTAGTTGAGAACCCTCACTTTCGGAGAAAAACTGGCTGACAGCCGACTTGCCGCCCGAGCAAGATCAAGTTTGATCACTTCTGAGGGGCAAGAGCCAACGAGGAAAAGCATCTTGATTTCGGGGCGGCGCTCCAGCAAGCGAGTCACGACTCGGTCGAGTTCTGCGTTGGCATCAGCCAGGCCCGCCAAATCGCGTTCGTCAATGATGGCGGTGGCGAAGCGCGGCTCAGCAAAGATCATCACGCCTGCAGCGGACTGGATCAGATGGGCGCAGGTTCTGGAGCCAACGACCAAGAAGAAGGCATCCTGGATTTTTCGGTGCAACCAGATGATCCCGGTTAGTCCGCAAAACACCTCGCGCTGTCCGCGCTCGCGCAGCACGGGAGAGTCTGCGCAACCGAAGGTTACGGGCCGGATTGGGATGACTTCAGTCATGCCGCCAACCCCTCATGCTTCATGGCAGCCTGCTGCGTTGCGTAATCAAGCCGCGCTAAACGCAGCTTCCAAATGAACTGGCCAGCGTTGATGACATAGGTCAAGTAAGCCGCCAAGGCAAGGTACATCAGTTGCTGTGTGCCCAGGAAACCGCCAGCCATCGCGACCAAGTAGGCGGTGTGCAGCGCCAGCACCAGCATGCTGAAAACATCCTCCCAGTAGAAAGCGCGGGCGAACAAATACTGCCCGAACACGTCTTTCTCCCAGATACAGCCGGTGATCATGATGACGTAGAGCGCTATGGTTTTGACCACGACAGACCAGATGGCGACCTCTTGCCCATCGCCGGTCGTCAAATACCGCAGCACCAGCCCCAGACTTGCCAAAAACACGAGAAACTGAATCGGGGCGAGCACGCCTTGAACCAGAGTCCAGACGGATGCGTCGCGCCGTACACGCTGCGCCGGGGTATATAGCGGCGGCCTGCTGGTCGCGGCGGGGCGACGGCGCATATTGTTAGTCTCCTTTTCTGTCGGCATACCCTCAATTTAATCGTCCTAGCCCAATGTGTCAACTTAAATTGACGTAAATTTAACTTGACATGTTTTCAGGCGAGAGTAAAGTTTTAGCTGCAAAAACGTAAAAACTGTTTGACGATGAGCGACGCGCCCTGTACAACCCTGCCGGAGACTCAAGTTTTGACGTGCAAAAATGATGTTGAAACTGAAGTTGTTGCAACTGGGAGTGCAAAAACTGGCAAAACGAGAGAGTTTCGGTTTAGACCGGAACCCGTGTTTTGCGACCGTTACGCGTATATTGCGAGGAGACAAGAATGAATGCATACAGCCAAAATGGATTTGCTCAGGAAGAAGCCAGCCAAGACCAACAGCGCTATGAAGGTTGGGCGGGTGGCAGTTCATATGTGCCAGCAGAGAATGATTCCACACTGCCTGCTACAGAAGACAGTGACCGAGATTCGATTGAACTGAGGCTTGCCGTGTTGTCGCGTGCCATCGAGCACGAAATAATTCCCCGATTGATGTTGGCGCATCGCGGCCCCAATGCCTGTCTGGTGCTGCCGGAGACTCCCGTTCGCGGAGTTACACAGGCCGACGTGCAGGACTTCGCAAAGCTGGTGCTGTCTCCCGATGAGAATGTTGCGCAAGCCTGCATCGACGCCATGCGGTCACGCGGCATCTCTGTCGAGACAATTTACCTTGATCTGCTGGCGCCCGTTGCCCGCTATCTGGGTGAGTTGTGGGAACAGGACTTGTGTGATTTCACGGAAGTGACCCTCGGCCTGGGTCGGCTGCACCTCGTCTTGCGTGAACTGAGCCCTGCCTTTGGCCAGGCGAATGATCGGCCCACCAATGGGCGTCGCGTGCTTCTTTTGCCCGGTATGGGAGAGCAGCACACGTTTGGCCTCGTGATGGTGGCAGAATTTTTTCGCCGGGCCGGTTGGGATGTAGCGGGTGGGCCGTGGGAAGCCGGTGCTGACCCAGTGATCATGGTCAAGCGTGAGTGGTTTGATGTGGTGGGCTTCTCGTTGGCAAGCGAGCTGCACGTGGCCAAACTTGGAGAGTGCATCCGCAAGGTGCGGGCCGCAGCGTTGAATCCTTCGCTGTGCATTTTGGTGGGTGGGCCTGTCTTCTCGGCCAATCCTGACTATGTGCGGCAAGTGCATGCCGATGCGGCCGCCAATGACGGAAGTAAAGCGCCGGAACTGGCGGAACAACTGGTCGCCCGCGCGCGCAAGTTAGGCTGAAAAATGCGTCATGCCATTTTGTGCGGGCGACGGAAATAAACTCGAACAATGAATGTCATGCCTCAGGGAACACACGAACGTCTTATTGGGCAATTTGGCATGCCCGAGGCGTTTCTGGCAAATCTTGACGCTCAAACTGCTGCCAACCTGATCGCTGCGGCTGCCGATGTGGTTTTGATCATCGACGATGTCGGTGTTATTCAGGACATGGCTTTCGCCAGCGATGAATTGCGGAGTCACGGTTCAAGCCAATGGCTTGGCAAGCCATGGGCACAAACGGTGACTGTAGAGAGCCGGCCCAAAGTTGAAGACATGCTCAGTGAGGCGACCCAAGGCAGCAGCTCAAAGTGGCGCCACGTCAACCACCCCTCGCTGGATGGCGCTGACTTGCCGCTGTCTTACTCAGTGGTTCCTGTGCATCGCAAGAATGAATCAAGTGTTAGCGGGTCGCGCCATGTTGTCGTCTTTGGGCGGGACTTGCGTGCGCAAGTGGCTTTGCAGCAGCGTTTGGTCAGCGCGCAGCTTTCAATGGAGCGGGACTATTGGCGTCTGCGCCATGTCGAGACACGCTACCGCTTGCTGTTTCAGGTGGCCTCGGAGGCCGTGCTTATTTTTGATGCGAACACGGAGAAACTGGAGGAGGCCAACCCCGCAGCTTTTGAATTGTTTCTGGGCGCGCCGCGAAAACCAGGCTGGACACTGGCAGACAGTCTTGATCAGCCCAGCTCGATGGCCGTGCAGCGGCTGTTTGCCGGCCTGCGGGCAAACGGGCGATCTGAGCCTGTCGGCATTCGTCTATCGCAAGGCGTGCAAGAGTTGACGCTGTCGGCATCATTGTTTCGGCAGGAGAACACCACCCATTTGCTGGTACGCCTTACGCTTGCGCAAAAAATCGGTGAGGCTGCTGTCAAAAATAATAGCCAACAACTATTGCAAGTTGTGGACAGCGCGCCGGATGCCATCGTTGTGACCGATATAGATGGACGCGTGCTGTCGGTCAACCGGGCCTTTTTGGAAATGGCTCAGTTGGCCAACGAAGAGCTCGCCCGTGGCGAGTCGCTTGAGAAATGGCTAGGGCGAACCGGCGTTGATCTGAGTGTTCTCGTCTCCAACCTGCGCCAGAGCGGCACCGTGCGTCTGTTTGCAACGCGCATGCGGGGCGAGTACGGCTCCACCATCGACGTGGAGATATCTGCTGTGGCCATCACCACCGGCCTGCATCCCTGCCTGGGCTTCACCATTCGTGATGTCAGCCGCCGATTGACCAATGAACCTGGTACCACCAAGGAGTTGCCACGTTCCGCAGGGCAGATGACCGAGCTGGTAGGGCGCGTTCCCTTGCGGGACATCGTGCGTGAAACGACCGACCTGATTGAGCAGCTTTGCATTGAGGCGGCGTTGGAGTTGACGGGTGACAACCGCGCCTCCGCGGCAGAAATGCTGGGACTGTCGCGCCAAAGCCTTTATGTCAAGTTGCGCAGATTCGGTGTGGTTGAACCCGTCGCCGAAAGCCAGTAGCGCCAGATGCGGGAACTTGCTGCGCTGTTGCGAAAAGAAACTCACGCGCTCCACAGACAAGTTGAGAGTGGCGCTTTCATGACGGCGTTGCTCCAGGGGAAGCTCGAAAAATCAGCCTATGTTCTGTTCCTTCGCAACCTTGAACCTATTTACGCCCAGCTAGAACAGTGCTTGAAGGGGCATGCCGAAGCGCCCGGGATTTCGCCGATCTTGATGCAGCCTCTGTTTCGCTTACCCAGTCTTCATCGTGACCTTGAGTTTCTTCACGGCGCGTCCTGGCGCACCGACATCGTGCAGCTTGCCGCCTGCTCAAAGTACGTTGATCGCCTAGGCGCAATCCAGGTCGCTACACCGGAGCGTTTGGTAGCACACGCTTACGTGCGCTACCTGGGTGATTTAAGTGGGGGCCAAATGCTCCAGAAAATTGTTTCGCAGTCCCTGAAACTGACTGATCGAAACAACGGTGTCAACTTCTACAACTTTGGTACACCCCATGAAGTCATGGAGCTGGTACAAAGCTTTCGGATCGGTCTTAATTTAATTGGAGAATCTGGAGAAACTCTAAGAAACGATCTAGTGGATGAAGCGCTGATCGCGTTTGAACTGCACGTTAGCCTGTTTAACGACCTTGCTCTTCGTTGTGGACTCTCTAACGCCCTGTCGCAAGGCCTCTCAGGTAACCCCACTGAAGGCTTGAACCCGCCCGTACAGCGCTCTGGCGCGCTGGGTTGAGCGGTCAATTTCTTCGAGCTGGGTTGCAACAAAGGGCGCCGCGTTGCCGTCAGCGATATCCATGGCGGCCAAACTGGCGTTAGCCAGCACCGCGTTCATCAATTCATGCGGCGCAGACTTATCCCTCTGCAGGACCACGTGAGCTTCAGAGAGTGAATGCTCCAGTCTGCGATGCGCTGCCGCAGCTCGCTGGGCGTTAGTCAGGTCGTCGAAGATGAGGAAAAACCCAAGCACCGAGCCATCGCGCGCGAGCACCACCTCCGCGCGTACCGCGACGGGCAGCAAACTGCCGTCATCCCGCTCGAGTTCGAGCGATCCGCGCCAGGCCCGGCGCTCTTGCGCCAGCCCATTCAAAATGCCTCTCACCTGAGTCGGATCGCTGAAGAGCAAGGCCATCTCATCCAGCGTGGGCTGCTCGTCGCGGGGCCGCCGGGTGAGTTCAAAGAAGGCATCGCTGGCGAAAAGCACGCGTCGCTGTGCATCGGCAATGATGATGGGCTCTTGGGAGTTGGCCACGGTGGCCCGGGTTTCGGACAACTGGTGCTCAGCAATCAGCAAGCGCACGGTATTGACCTGCAAAATGATGTCGGCAAGCGCAGCGCTAAACGCTTTCGCCAGCGCAAGTTCACTGCTGGTCCAGGCAAGGGCCGTGTCCTGAACGATTTCAGACCATGCCGCGAACGAGCGCCTGGGGGACAACTCCAGCGGGTTGTTATTCAACATCGGTTTGCTCGGGTCACCCGCCCAGGTCACCGTCAGCAATTGCTCTTTGCGAAACCACATCAGATAGTCTGCTCGACTGGCCGAGAGCTGCACCGCCAGCACGCCGCTGGCCGTGGGGGTGAGCGACTTCAGCTCGGCGTTGACCCGTGACACCGACGCGCAGCTGAAAAGCCCGTCAACCGCTTGCGAATGCATCCATTGCGCCAACGCGCGCAGCTCGGGTGTGGACGGAACTTCGCCCAAGGTCTGGACTTCACCGTCATAAAAAAGCGCGGCCCCGGTAGCACCCAAAGGCTGCAACAGCGTAAGCGGATCGCGAAACAGCGCCAAGCGCCAGTCGCCCTCGGTGGAGGTCGCCTCAATCAGCCGCTGCTCCAACCGCCGAACCTGAATCGCCACCTGCGCGTAGGCATAATTTTCGATGGCAGCAATGCGTGTTGAGATAACTTCTGCCAGCAAGTCAGCGGCAGAACGGATAGAAAACCGCAAGTTGCGCGGGGTGTAGTGATGGCAGGCAATCAAACCCCACAGCCGGCCCTCGCGCACGAGCGACAGCACCAGCGTGGCCGTGACCCCCATATTTTTCGTGTACTGCAAATGCAAGGGCGACATGCTGCGCAAGTAACACATCGACATGTCGAGCTCTTCATCCGTACCAGGCAATTGGCGCGGCTCCAATGCACAGGCTTCGTAGTTGACATCCACCAGCACCCGCAAGCGATTGCGCAGGTACAGCTC
>JANNFW010000345.1:0-2360 GCA_031380235.1 Rhodoferax sp.
CAGGCGGCCAGCTCTGGGTCGCGTACAAACAGCTTGACTGTTGTGGCGGCGCTGCCGTCAAACTCTCTTTCATCCAGCATCGGGCGGATACTGGCCAGCCACAGGCTGTCGCTGGCTCCGTCGCGGCCAAACCAGCGCTGCTGGCTCAGGTTGAACAGGCTGGGCGTGTTGCGTGGCAAATCCGCAAGGCCGTGCGCGCGGGCTTTCAGGTCGGTGAACGCGCGGTCTGGCTGGTGGCAGGTCACGCAGGCGATGTAGCCGACAGGGGACATGCGGGCATCCGCAAACAGACGGCGCCCAAGCTCGATAGCTTGGGGCAGACCAGAGACACGGTTGCTGGGGTCTTTACGCTGCGGCGGGGGCCATGGGCCCAGCGTTTTAAGTTCGCCAATCTCTTGCGCGGTCAACGCAATGCCTGCCGAGCCTGCGTTGGGCTGCTGGGCTTGCGCGCCTGACCAACAGCCAACCCAAAGCAGGGCGAGCGCGATCAACGAGAAGGGCCGACTCAAAGACATGGTCAATCAACCAAAAGGAAACTCAATAATAGGACTGGCGCGCCGAAATTGCCTCATTTTGTTGCAAAACGTTACTGCTTTAGCACGCCGATTTTGACGGTTCTCCCCACAAGTGGGGTGGCGGATGCCCCTAAAATCATCGAACGTTAGTGAACGTGTTCGCAACGTCACAGCTTTGCTCAATCACTGTCCGCTCTAACCAAAACTTTAAACTTATGAACAAATACCTGCTCGCCCTTGCACTGAGTGCCGCCGTGGCAGTGCCTTCGGCGCACGCCAATCTGATTTCAACGTTCGGCGCCAGTGCGGAAGGTTGGTCAGCCACTGCCGCAGACGCGGTCTTCACCTACCAGGCGACCGGCGGAAACACGGGCGGTTTCATTCAAACGGCTGATGCGTCATTCACTGACATGGTCGTCACGGCACCCAGCAGCTGGCTCGGCAACCTGTCATCCTATCTGGGCGGCACGTTCTCGTTTGATGCGAAAAACATCAACAACAGTTCGCCTGACTACAGCGGAGCCACTTTCGGTTTTGGCTTGATCACCATCTCCGGCACCGCAGGTTCTGTGTCGTTCAATATCAGCCCCACGGGCCAGCCTGCTGCCGACGGCCAATGGCACAGCTACTCAGCGGCGCTTGATCCGACGCTGTGGGGTGCCAACCTATCGGCAGTGTTGGGTGATGTGACGAATATCGCGATCACGAGCGAATTCACCAACGGCGTTGTAGAAATTACGGGACTGGACAACATCGCCCTGGCAACGCGCGTGCAGCAAGTGCCGGAGCCGGCCAGCTTGGCGCTGATGCTGGCGGGCCTCACCGGCGTGGCACTGGCTCGCCGCCGCAAAACGCGCTGAAGTCTGCCTGTAGCACCCAACAAAAAAGCGCCCTCGGGCGCTTTTTTTATTGCTGCACCGGGCTCAAGTCAGCCTGCCACCACCCTTACCATCTCCAGCGTCTTGTTGGAGTAACCCCACTCGTTGTCGTACCAGGCGACCAGCTTGACGAACGTGCCATCCAGCGCGATGCTGGCATCAGCATCAAAAATCGAGGTGCGGGCATCGCCTCGGAAATCGGTGGCCACCACTTTGTCTTCGGTGTAGCCCAAAATGCCTTTTAGCGCGCCCTCAGACTGCGCCTTGAACTCGGCGCAGATTTCCTTCATCGTCGCTTCTTTGTTCAACTCGCAAGTCAAGTCCACGACCGACACGTCGGACGTTGGCACGCGAAACGACATGCCCGTCAGCTTCTTGTTCAATTCGGGAATGACGACGCCCACCGCCTTGGCCGCGCCAGTGCTACTCGGAATGATATTTTCCAGAATGCCGCGCCCGCCGCGCCAGTCTTTGTTGCTGGGGCCATCCACGGTTTTTTGCGTGGCGGTGGCAGCATGCACGGTGGTCATGAGGCCGCGTTTGATGCCCCATTTGTCATTCAATACCTTGGCCAGCGGGGCCAGGCAGTTGGTCGTGCAAGACGCATTAGAAATGATCGCCTCACCCTTGTAGGTTTTGTCGTTCACGCCAAAGACGAACATGGGCGTGTCGTCTTTGGATGGCGCAGAGATCACCACCTTTTTAGCGCCTGCCGCCAAGTGCTTGCCAGCGCCTTCTTTGTCAAGGAACAGTCCCGTAGATTCGATCACCACCTCGGCACCCACCTCATTCCATTTCAAATTGGCCGGGTCGCGCTCTTGCGTGAGACGAATCTTTTTGCCATTAACGATCAGCGTGTTGCCCTCAACACTCACTGTGCCCTTGAAGCGCCCATGCACCGAGTCATATTGCAGCATGTACGCCAGATAGTCTGGCTCCAGCAGGTCGTTGATACCCACAATCTCGA
>JANNFW010000356.1:0-3581 GCA_031380235.1 Rhodoferax sp.
CCAGCGCCACGATGGCGTAGACCATCATGATCGGTTTGGACGTGTAGCGCACCTCCTTGGGCACCTCGTTGCGCCGTTGCAGCAGGTAGGGCACGGTGGCGGCCTGCCATTGGGTGCCGATGACAAACGGCTTCTTCAGCACAAAGCGTGGCGGGTTGTCGGATTTTGGGTTTTCGTCCAGGGTGTTGCGGCTGCCAACGCGGTAAATGCCTTGCTCGTCGCTGCGTAAAAAGTAGTCGACACCGTTGTCACTGTGGCGGCGCTCGGCCCTGCCACTTTCGAGTTTTTGCGGGCCTTTCATCACGAAGCTCAGATAATCGACATCGGGCTCGGGGGCTTCATCCACATTTTTGGTAACGCGGTAAGTCCAGGTGCGGCCTTCGCCCAGCGGAAAGAACGATTTATCGAGGGCGGCGCGCTCGCACCCGCCAAGGCCCACCAACAGGGCCAACGCAAGCAGCGCTGGAAGGATCAGCTTGCTGCGTTTTTGCACCCTCATGTTTTCCACCTCATTTCTCCGGCAACTGGGGCGATGGCAAATCGCGAATCTTGATCTCCTGCTCGTCATTGCCGGGTCGCAAGAATCCCATCCCCTTACCCGCCCCTGGTTTGGCCTCAGCGGTGCCCATTTGGCTCACGCCATTGGTACCCTTTTTGATGCCGTCGTCGATTTGCTGATGCAGCTTGCGCGAGTACGGCAGCTTGTAGGCACGCGGCTCCAGCACGGGTCCGCTGTCGGCCAGTGGGCTCACCCAAAGATACAGCGTGCCGGGAGTTTTGGAGGTGGGCTCCTGCACCACAGCCCCCATCACCACAAATTTTGGCGGCAGCGCATCGGTGCTCGGGTAGCCCCACATCGAGTGCACCGCATCATTGCCATAAAAATACAGCGCGGTGATGCCCACCACCAGCACGCCTTTGAGCCACCCAGGCCAGCGCGACCACAACAGCGCGAGCAGGCCGACGAACAGAAGGGCGGCAAAGCCCAGGATGATGGACAAACTCACTTTGTGTTGCTCCCCACCAGCTTTTTCGCCAGGGTGTTGATATCGGTAATGGCACCATCGCCCTGCACGGTGAAACGCGCCAAGGTCGCCTCCTCGCCACGACCCGGCAAAACATGCTTGCCGTAGTAGGCCACTTCAGCGCGCGGGTTGACCTTGACCACCACCACATTCACCTCCACCGGCTGACCGGCTTTGGGGTTCGTGCTGTCAACGTCTTTGGACTCGAAATAATGTGCGTTGACCACGTACTCACCCGGCGCAACGCCACGGATGGTGACCACCTCTTGGTTCAGCGGGTTGATGATCTTGCGGCCATTGACGATGATGGTGTCGTTCGACAGGCCGCGGTCATCGCGGTCTAAATGCATCAAGCCGCCTTCTCGTTCGCGGTAAAACACGGTGTTGCCCGCCGGGTTTTGCACCCACAAATCGATGTCGTTCGGGTCATTGTCGGGCCACGATAGTGTGATGATGTACTCCGCCTTGGCCGGTATGTCGCCCGCCTTGGTCGCCTTCGGATTCATCGCGATCAGCGCGATGATGAAGCAAAATACAAACGCGATCAGCATGTTGAACAACATGTCGTAAAACGGGTCGACCTCTGGCTCGCGCGAGTGACGGCGACGGCTCATTCAAAGCCCCTGTCCACCCATTGCAGTCTGGCCGCGCTGCAAGCCGATGCGCTGGCAATCGGCCACCAGTTGATCGGCAAACCGATCAAGCCGTGTGAGCTGCAAGCCTAACAAGATGTTGCCCACCAGGCCGACCATGGTCGTGAGCAAGGCCACGCCCAAGCCGGTGGTCAAACTCTTGAGCAGCTCTTGCGACTGCGCCGCGTCAAAGTTCTGCATCTGCCCGATGTTCAGCGCGAGGATGGAAAAACCAATCACCTTACCCAACAGGCCCAGCTTGAGCTGAATGCCGTTGACCCACCAGGCGGTGGTGTGCGGGCCGTGGGTTTGCTCCATTAGCAAGTCCAGGCGGGTGTCTGCATTGCCCAAACCACCGCGCCAGTAGTCTGCCGCCCAGCTCGACGCTTCAGCCCCATCCGCACCCTTCATGTTTTTAATCGCCTGGTGTTGCTGCTGCAACTCGCGAGAGCGCGCGCCGCACCACAGCGTGGCGCAAACAAACACGATGATGATCACCAAGGTGATGCCGGTCGGGTCAGAGCGCAGCAGCAAGCCCCACACGCCGCGAATGCCCAACAGCCACGCTGCAAACACCAGCAAACCAAACAGCGCCGCCCACTCCAGCCAGATCGGCTCAACGATAGTTGCCCGCAGGCGGGGTGCGCGGTGACCGAGTGGGTGACTGCCCAGGTTTTTCAGCATCGCCAAAGCATAGCGGCGGGCCTGTTGCAATTTGAGAAATAGTCCGGTGCTGCGCGAACGACTAGGGTTTTACCTAGGGCGGTATGTGCGATTATTTTGCTGAAAATTAACCTGGAAGTTAATTATTGTTCAAAAATGTCAAAAACTACTCTTTTTTTGAATCAAATATGCCTCTAGCTCTCGAATAATGTGCACAAATAGCTATATATTACATAGCGTCTATCGTCAAAGCGTCCAGTTGTATCAAGATGCCCTGCCCGCACAGCAGCGGTGGCAAGCTGATGCCGGTACTGCGCAGTATTTGCGCTGCAAGCTCTATCGGCTCCCCCAGGTGAAAAGTGCTCACCTGTTTGGCGTAAAAGCTCTTCGGTTGCCACAGGGGGTGCAGACTGACGCGGTAGATCGCCGTGCCGGGCAGGTCAGGCAATCGCAGTGCAGCGGCGATTGCATCGCGCGCGACATCCAGCGCCACGACGCTGACCAACGCGCGCTGGCGATTCTGCGCCAGTGCCATCACCGCGCTTAATGCCGGATCGGGATGATCGATGCAAGTTATCGCGCCTTGGTGGAGCCAGTCTCGCTCGGCTTTGTAGACGGCAATGGCGGCGCGCAGAAAGGACTTGTCTTCAGCACTCATTTGGGTCAGATCGGCCTCAACGCCGAAGTGCCCAAACAGCGCATTCAATGTGCGCAGTGCCATGCTGGAGGCACGCTGCGTGGCGTGGCTTTGCGTGTCGCCCACATGCACGCCCATCATTTCGGGCGGTAAAAATTGGAAATATCCACGCTGGCTGCGCTGACGCACCAACGGGTCATTGCTGTCAGATACCCAGATGCGTTCACAGCGCGACACCATACCCAAGTCTGCGCGCGCGCCGCCTGAGGCGCAGGACTCGATCTCAAGATTCGGGTGCGCTGCCCGAAGTGAGTCGATGAGTTGGTAGACACCCATTACGTGCGCGCGAACGCCCGCGCGGCCATCTGCACCGCCCGCATGCGTCACGTCGCGGTTCATGTCCCACTTCAAAAAACTGATGGGTGCTGATCGCAGCAAGCCGTCAAGCTGCTCAAACAGGTGGGCACGCACCTGGGCCAGCCCGAGGTTCAGTAGATATTGATGGCGCCCCAGCGGTTGCTGCTCGGTTGCGCCGCCCAGCACCCACTCGGGATGCGCTTTAAACAGGTGGCTGGCGCGGTTGACGCTTTCGGGTTCGACCCACAGGCCGAACTGCATGCCAAG
>JANNFW010000364.1:0-3982 GCA_031380235.1 Rhodoferax sp.
GCCCAAACTGTAGGCACTTCACACCCTCAGCGCATTCCCAGCGATAACCGCAATGGCCACCGTGGCCGATGCGTTGCGCCAGCATGGCGCGGCGTATCTGCAATCGCACCTGCTCTCAACCCCGCAGGCCAAAGCCTGGCGGGGCATTGTGGCCTGTCGCACGCCAGCGCTGGGTGGCCAGAAACTGGCCTGTGATACCTGCGGGCACAGCCACTGGCAATACCATTCGTGCCGCAACCGCCATTGCCCCACGTGCGGCGCGCGCGCCAAGGACGCTTGGCTGCAAGGGCGCTTGAGCGAAGTGCTGCCGGTACCGTATTGTCACCTGGTGTTCACCCTGCCGCACAGCCTGAATGCCTTGTACGGGGCGCACCCGCGTTGGGTGATTGACACGCTGTTTGCCTGCACGGCGCAAACCCTCACCGAGTTTGCTGCCAACCCCAGATGGATGGGTGCAGCCGGTGGCACGCCAGCCTTCAGCCTGGTGCTGCACACCTGGACGCAGGATTTACGCAGGCACATTCATCTGCACGCGGTGATGGCTTGTGGGGTGTTGGGTAAAGATGGCAACGGGCGTGACACGTGGCACAACCCGACACGCAAGCCCGACTTCCTGTTCCCCGTGCAGGCGCTCTCCAGGGTGTTTCGGGGCAAGTTCATGGCAGCGCTCAAAGCCGCGCATGAGGCTGGCAAGATTGAGTGTGACCCGCAAGGCGACACCTCAAGTTGGCATGCACGGCAACGCCAGCTCTATAAGTACGATTGGGTGGTGTACGCCAAAGCGCCACTGGGCGGCCCGGCGCAGGTGTTGGAGTACTTGAGCCGCTACACGCACCGCACGGCCATCGGCAATGAGCGCATTCGCGCTGTCACCACCGAACAGGTGGCGTTCACGGTGCGTGCGGATGATCACGGTGGCAAGCGCCTGGCAAGGCTTGAAGGCGAAGAGTTTGTGCGCCGCTTCATGCTGCACGTGCTGCCCACCGGGGTCAAGCGCATTCGCCACTATGGGGTGTTGGCATCAAGCTGCAAAGGGGTGAGGCTGGCTGCGGCGCGGGCAGCCTTGCAGATGCCTGTGCCCAACCGCCGGGCCATGGAGTCGGCCCAAGCCTTCTTGGCGCGGGTGGCCAAGATGGATGCGGGCCTGTGTCCGTGCTGCAAAGTGGGCAGGCTCAAAGTGGTGGCCAGTTTGGCGGGGTTGCCGTGTCTGCCTTCACCGGGTTCATCTGGCTTGGCAGTTTGCCGGGGGCCGCCGTGAACCTCTGGAAATACAAACAGATCACTGGCAGTTTGCAGACCGCGTACAGGCGTGGCCGGGGAGATGCCGCGCGGTAAGTCAAGTTCAGCCCATCACAATCGCGGCAAACTGGGTCGCCTTTTAATCGAAGGCAAAGTTTTGCGCGAAATCGGCGCGACCAAACCCCACGCGTCTTGAATCCCACGCCATAATTTGCGCATGCATCAGCGTGCCAAGCTTTCAATCCCCTGTGTCATCAGCCATCGCGCCTTAGCCGACGTGGTTCAGTCCAACGGGGTTTATCCGCCGCGCGAAGCGTTGAGAGTTTCTGCCAGCATTGCAGCGCGGCAGATAAACGCTTATCGTTAGGCGAAAAATAACATGAACTACCGCCTCGTCACACAGCTTGTACTGCCTCTGGTCGCTGCTGCAGCTTTGTCGGCACTTTTGCATCTGCGATGGCCAGCAGATGGATTCTTTCTTAATCTGGCAGCGGGCTTCGTTGGTAGTTTGGTAACCGTTGGGTATGTCGATTGGATACTCCGTCGCCACGAGACAGAGCGCTGGAAGGAAGCAGATTCCCGAATTCAGGCCCGCCTGAGCAAGCTTGCTTTTACAACGATCACCGGCATCCGGACATCGTTTGGTTATGGAACGGAGGTGTTTGATCGTGTAGCGATGATGACTGGTAGTCCAGAAGTCATGCGGAACGAAGTGCTGCGCGTCGCGATTCACGTACTCTTGCCAACTGCGGAAGCGAGGGTCGCAGCACTCAATCAAGAACAAGGGAAGTCTTTCGCTGCACATCTCCAGCGCGCTTCTGTGGATTGTGGGGTTCTACTGGATCGCTTTGGTCATCGGCTTGAGCCAAAGAAAATTGCCGCTGTTCTTGATCTTCAAGGACATCTCGACTCGGCGCAGACTTACTGGAGGGTATTTCCCGATGTCGCTGGAGTTCCTGTGGCTCAGCTTCCGAAGATGAATACGTCAGCCGAGGATATGCAAACATCCGAACTGGCGCTCAGCTCGATGCCATACCAACCGCCTATGCAAAGCTCTCGGCAGTGAGCGCGGCGCTTCCGCGCGCAGTTGATCTTAAGACGGTTGGCTTTCTGCCGCCGATTGGAGATCAAGGAAACCAACCGTCTTGCGTTGCATGGGCTGTGGGCTATTCCACGGCTACATTCCTAGCGGCGCAAAAGGGCTCGGTCAATCCAAACACGAGCCTGCGACAAGCAAGTCCGTCGGATTTGTATGCAAAGCTCCAACAGATAAGCCCGACGTCTTGCCGAGACGGAACTCTGATCACGGATGCATGCGATATTTTGATTAGAGACAAGGTATCCACACTACAAGACGCACCTTACAACGACGCAAGTTGCCCAGTGCCGCGAACAAACAAACAGTTTGGTATTCAGGCCTATCGCCGTTTGAACTCCTCTGACGGCCAAGCGATTAGGTTAGCATTGTTTGATAAGCGAGTTTTGCCGATCGGAGCTAAGGTCTATTCTGATTTTGTTAGCTTTGGCACCGGCAATTCAAGAACGGGCATATATCGCATTGCGGGGACCTTGACCAACAGCGGACATGCGATGGCAGTGATTGGGTACGACGATGATAGGCAGGCGTACTTAGTAATGAATAGTTGGGGTACTGATTGGGGAGATCGCGGCTACTTCTGGTTCGACTACAACTCTTTTCAGACCTCAGTCTTTGAAGTCTATTCAGTCAACGGTGCGCCGCAGAGCACCGTTACCCCCACACCAACTCCAGTTACAGCACTTCAAATTACGTCACTGAGCGCCGCGACGCAGATAAACCCTTTTTATAACCTCGACGTACTATTTTTGGAATTCAGTTTGAACGAGCCTGCGTTAGTGAATGCAGTTTCATTTCGATACGACGATGTCTTTGGATTCGGTAATTCAGTTTTTCAGAGTCAGAATTTTCCCGTCGGGGTGTGGATGGTTCAGTCGTATATCAACTTCTAGCAATCTTTGCCGGGCCGTTGGGTACCGGGGAGATACACGCTATTCATGGACTGCATCCGGCAAAACGGCCAACGGATTACCGTAACTAGTTCGACCGTCTACAGGTAGATGTCGAGTAAAAGGAGTAGCCGGGTCACTGAAACGTTCTGGTCTTGATGGGTCGTTGGAATGGCGAACAAATATTAGACCAAAGTTGCAAAATTTTTCGGCGTTTCATCACCGCACTTCGGTGGTTTGCCTTCAAAGGAATTACGCTATAATAAATATAGCAATTCATGCATAATATCCGGTGGCTAGAGACCTATTTCGCTCTACAAATAGCGAATTTCACGCTATTTTTTCAAAAAATTAACCTGAGAGTTAATTTTCAACCTTATTCTGCTGTTTTACCCAAACCAATCAACTCCCCCGAATCAAGCTGTGTCAGCAGCAGCTTCAGCACTTCTGCGTTCTTCGTGTCAGTGGCATTTTCCAACGCGTCTTCCAGCACATCGCGAATGTCGGTGGTGGTGACCAGCTCCATGTCCCAGTTGGGGAAAAGCCGTTCGCGGACTTCTTCGGTTTCGGTCAGCGCTACGACGTTTTCGTGGCGCGGGTCGGTTCTCAGGCGCTCCATCAGGCTCGTCACGGTGTCGCGCGGGCCTTCGAGCCATTGGAAAAAGATGCCGCTGCCAAACACCAGAAGCCCGGTGATGCCGTTCTCGGGGTTCCAGCGGTGCGACGATTGGATGATGCGGTCAACCGCTGCGTCATC
>JANNFW010000368.1:0-3188 GCA_031380235.1 Rhodoferax sp.
GCGCGGGAGGCCCTCCAGGGTCGGTGCCGCCAAGGGCCGCACGCCGCCTGCACCCACCACCACGCCCTCCCCCGCCTGCAACAGCGGCAACGGTGCTTGCCCATTCGGTGTCACCTCAATCGTGCCTTGCCAGGTGTAAAAACTGCAGTTTGACTCTGCGCTGCAATCCAAATCCAGCCCCGTACCACGAATGCCGATAGTCGCCGTGGGCGTGGTGAAGGTGATGTTGCGGTTATTGGCCTTGCCAATCAAACCCGTGAGCGCGCGCAGCGAGCCGCGTAAAAGCGACATTAAGAACCGCCCTTCGCTCGGATTTTTTTCATCAAATACGAAGCTGTCGATCCGAAAGCGCGACGTCGCTCCCAGCGTTAAACGGCTGTCATCGCGAAACGCCAGCACCCCGCGTGCGGCAACGCCTGTCTCGACCACATCACCCGGATAGACGCTGGCCCCGTTGACCAACTGCCTGCGCGCGCCGGACGGCTCCACCGCGATGATCTCCCCCTGCACGCCCACCAGCTTGGCACTGGCCTGCACCGCGTTGGCGCGGGGCTTTTCAGCGACGCGGCTGGACTCGGCCGCGCAGTCATTGGCGCACAGCCGCGCATCAAAATCCGTGCCGCGAATGCCGATGGTGGCGGAGGATGTTCGAATCCGAGCTGCATCAGGCGATGTCTTGGAGATCAGGCCCGTAATCGCCCGCAAGCCACCGCGAAGCAACTGCATCACAAAGCTGTTGTCGGGCGCGTTTTCCTTGAACTTGAACTGCTCAATCACCAGTTCAGAATTGGGCCGCACCGTCATGCGCGTGCCGTCGTTCAGCCTGACGATGGCTGAGGCCCCGTCTGCCGTGGTGAGGCGGTCGCCCTCGTTCAACGCGACACCCCGGCCCAAAATTCGCGGCGCTTGGCTGGCGGTTTGGGCAAAGCCTGCGCCACGTGCGAATTCGACCTCGCCGACGGGTTGGTTGGCCGTCTGCGCATAGGCCAAGTTGTGCAATATCGCCACAATCCCCAAACCCATCAGAAGACTTAGCGGCTGCATACGTTGCCCTCGCTCAGTTCGCTCAACACGGCATCGCGGTCACGTCGTCTGACGGGCGTGCCATCCGGGTTCGTCATCACGGTGTCGAAGATTTGGCGGCGTTGCGCGCGGCCAAACTGATCCAGAAAAGCGACGACGGCGTCGGGCGAGTTGGTTCGGGTGCGGGTCTCCAAAGGGTTGATTGGCGGTGTCACTCGGATCCCATTCAGGCTGTACGACACGGGCGCGCGGCTGGTGAAGGCCAACGGGCCGTAGCTGAACGCGCCGTTGGCCGTGGCCGTGACCCCGTCCGCGCCAAAAATCGCAGCGTTTTGTGTGAGGTTATTGCCCGCCTTCATCGTCACCATGCCACCCGAGGCAATCGGGCCATCAATGATGATGTTGCCGGGGCTGGTGCGATTGGTGGCCACCAAAGTCACATCACCCCGCGCAGAAATGCCATCGTTGCCAATGCGCAGCGGGCTGTTGGCCGTGATGTCGACGGCACCGTTGGGCACATTGATCAGACCACTGGTGTTGAGGGCACCCGTGTTGACCACCGTCACATCGCCATCGGCATTGCGAATGCCTGCAATGTCCAGCAGGCCGTTGTTGGTGAGGCGAATGTTGCCCGCGCCCGTGTTGGTCAGCTTGACCGAGCCGATGTTGTTGGCGCCGTGGGTCAGCGCCATGCCGGTGGCGGCTTCGGCCACCAAAGTCGGCGTATCCAGCCCCGCGCTTTGGCTGATGCCCCCCACGGGTGCTTTGAGTTCGACGCGGCGCGCCAAAACATCGCCCACCACCAGGTTGCCGCTGGATTGGTTGATCGTCACATCGCGCGCGAATTGCAAGCTGCCGCCAGTCTGGTTGAAGCTGCTGGCCACGTTCAAGCTGCCAGCGCCTCTGAGCGTGCCCCCAGTTTGCGACAGACTCGGCAGATTCAGGTCTGAAGTCACTCCGAGGCTGCTACCCGTCATCACCAAGGTCTGCCCGCTCGTCAACGACTGCAAAATCGTCGGGTCAACCGCCGCGTCAAACGTCACCTGGCCCGCAGTGCCGGGTATCGACACCGCCAGCACGTTGTTGCGGTCTGGCAGCGCGTCCCAGTTGGCCGAGTTGCTCCATAGCGTGTTACCGCCAGCACCCGTCCAGGTGGACTGTGGGCGCTGCGTGATATTGGCTGAAGCTGCCTTCACATCACCCGCCACGGTGTAGTTGCCTGCATCGGCACCGCCCAGCGACACACCGGTGATGTTGACCGTTTTGTTGCTGCCCGCGTGCCGATCGCTGAACGCGCCGGTACCACCACCGAACGACACCACGTCGCCACCGAGCACCCCGCCCAAAGCCACACCAGTGCCCACCAGTGTGGCTGAGGTGTTGCCGTCATAGACCTTGTCGTTGGCCGTGATTCCAGAGACGCTCGTAATTGGTTTTTTGGCGATATCGGCACTGACCGCCGCAACCGCAGATCCTGTGAAGTTGTAGTTGCCCGCATCCACGCCACTCAAGCCGATGCCTGTGAGGTTGACGGTTTTGCTCACCCCTGCGTTTTTGTCCGCAAACTGGCCGGAGGCTGCCACAGTGACCGCATCACCACTGATCAGACCCGCCGCTTTTGCCGACGCGGTGTTCAGCGTTGCCGCCGTACTTGCATCGTAGACCTTGGCGTTGGCGCTGATGCCGGTGATCGCGGTCACCGGGGCCTTGGTGATGTCGGCAAGCGCGGTGGTGGTGGCGTTGGCCAAGTTGTAGTTTCCAGCATCGTTGCCCGAGAGACTCAAGCCCGCGACGTTGACCGTCTTGCCCTGGCCGACATTCTTGTCGCTGAACTGGCCCGTGGCACCACGGATCGACACGCTGTCGCCGCTGATGATGCCGACGATCTGCGCCGCTTGGGTAGACAGGGTTGCAGCGGAGGTTCCGTCATAGACCTTATTTTGGGCGGTAATGCCCGTCACGCCAGAAATGCTTGCTTTTGAAATGTCCGCCACGGCGACTGCGGAACTGCTGACCAGGTTGTAGTTCTCCGCTTGCGCACCGGTGAGCACCAAGCCTGAAATGCCCACCGGCTTGCCGACCCCAGCGTTCTTGTCGCTGAAGGCACCTGTGCCGCCACTGAGGCCTACGCTGTCGCCAGCGAAGATGCCGACCAACGCGGCTGA
>JANNFW010000378.1:0-2875 GCA_031380235.1 Rhodoferax sp.
GAAGTCGTGCGGATGCTGCCCGTGTTTGGGTTTGACGATGCGCCGCACGGCCATGCCGAAGTGGTGTTGAAGAACGTGCGGGTGCCGGTGGGCAACCTTTTGCTGGGCGAGGGGCGCGGGTTTGAAATTGCCCAAGGCCGCCTTGGCCCTGGACGGATTCACCATTGCATGCGCATCATCGGCCAGGCGGAAGTGGCGCTGGAGAAGATGGTGAAACGCCTGCAAAGCCGCGTGGCGTTTGGCAAGCGCATCTCGGAGCAGTCGCTGTGGGAAGAGCGCATCGCCCACGCGCGGATTGACATCGAGATGACGCGCCTGTTGACGCTAAAGACGGCTGACATGATGGACAAGCTGGGCAACAAACACGCCCGTGCTGAGATCGCCATGATCAAGGTCGCCGGCCCACTGGCGGCGCTGCGCATCATCGACCATGCGATTCAGGCTTTTGGCGCAGCGGGCGTGAGCACCGATGCAGGCCTGGCGCGCCAGTACGCGAGCATGCGCACGATGCGCCTGGCCGATGGGCCGGACGAGGTGCACTGCCGTACGATTGCGCGGTTGGAGTACGGGCGATATGGTGTTGAAAAAGGGGTTGAAAAATCGGTAGCGAAAGTTTAAGGTCTGATATGTCTCTTTTTTCACTCCAAGGCAAAGTCGCCGTCATCACCGGCTCGTCCAAAGGCATTGGCAAAGCCATCGCGCACCGGATGGCCGAGCAAGGTGCGAAGGTTGTCATCTCGTCACGCAAGGCCGAGCCGTGTGCTGAGGTCACGGCAGAGATCAACCAACAGTTTGGCGCGGGTACAGCCATCTCAATCCCCGCCAACATCTCCAGCAAAGAGCAGTTGAAAAATTTGGTGGACGAGACGTGCCGCCAATTCGGCCAGATCGACGTGCTTGTCTGCAACGCCGCCAGCAACCCCTACCACGGCCCGATGGCGGGCATTGAAGACGACCAGTTTCGCAAAATTTTTGAAAACAACGTGCTGGCCAACCACTGGCTGATTGGCTTCGTCGCCCCGCAGATGATCGCGCGCAAAGACGGTTCGATCATCATCGTCAGCAGCATCGGTGGCCTGCGCGGCACGCCGGTGATTGGCGCGTATGGCATCTCCAAAGCTGCCGACCTTCAACTCGCCCGCAACCTCGCGCACGAGTACGGCCCGCACAACGTGCGCGTGAACTGCATTGCGCCGGGCTTGATCAAAACCGACTTTGCGAAAGCGCTGTGGGAAGATGCTGAGGCTTTGAAGCGCCGCACCTCCACCACGCCGCTGCGCCGTATCGGCGAGCCTGATGAGATTGCTGGCGCGGCGGTGTTTTTGGCATCGCAAGCTGGGTCGTTTGTGACCGGGCAGACGATTGTGGTGGACGGTGGGGTGACGATTTAGCCGGTTAGCCAGTTCAGCCAAACCATGCACACCACAGCCCTCGTTCTCTTCTCCGGCGGTCAAGATTCCACCACCTGCCTGGCCCATGCGCTGGAGAAGTATGAGCGGGTGGAGACCATCGCATTCGACTACCGCCAGCGCCATCTCGTCGAGCTGGACTGCCGCCTGAACGTGCTGCGCGAGATCAAAGCCCAGTTCCCTGCGTGGGGCAAAAAGCTGGGCGACGATCATCTGCTGGACTTGGAAGTGCTGGGCAAAGTGAGTGAGACATCGCTCACGCGCGACACGGCTTTCAAGATGGAGCAAAGCGGCTTGCCCAACACCTTTGTTCCAGGGCGTAATTTGCTATTTCTCACGCTCGCAGCCGCCGTGGCGTATCGGCGTGATTTGCAGGTGATCGTCACCGGCGTGTGCGAAACTGATTTTTCAGGCTACCCGGATTGCCGCGATGACACGATGAAGGCGATGCAACTCGCGCTCTCATTGGGCATGGACAAGCGCTTTTTGATTGAGACGCCGCTGATGTGGATTGACAAAGCCGCCACCTGGGCCATGGCGCAACGCTTGGGCGACCGTTACGAATCGCCGCGCGGCGGCGAGGCCCTGGTTGACTTGATCATCGAGCACACCCACACCTGCTACCTGGGTGACCGCACGCACCGGCATGCGTGGGGCTATGGCTGCAGCTCTTGCCCAGCGTGTGAGCTGCGCGAGCGGGGGTTTGCACGCTTCACCCTTGGCGGCTGAGGTATTGCACGGTCTACTACAAATGTGGTAGTATTTCGCAAAATATTAACCTCTAAGTTAATATTTTGTGAAGAAACTGGCTTTTCGAGAGGATGTTAGGCGTTTTCGGCCTCTAGCTCTCGAATTATATGCACAAGCAGCTATATATTTTGTAGCATTTAAGATTTCATGAACCCAAGGTTGGTCGGGTAGTCTGGCCTGCCAGCAGCCTCGCCAAAGTTGCGCAGATTGGGCAGGATGCCGCTCAACTCGCCTGGTTCCACGCCGAACCACTGCGCCAGTGTGGCAGCGTATTGATCGACTGAGGTGCTGGGCAGCAGACGGCCTTGGCCGACGTGCCATTGGTCGTCGGGCACAGAGGTGTCGCCCACACTCACGGGCGGGGCAGCGCCGAAGAAGCGTGCGCCGTTGACCGCACCACCCATCACAAAATGGTGGCTGCCCCAGCCGTGGTCGGAGCCGTCGCCGTTGGATGACAGGGTGCGGCCAAAGTCCGAGGCGGTGAAGCTGGTTACCTTGTCAGCCACCCCGAGTTCTACCGTGGCGGCATGGAATGCGCTCATCGCTTCGCTGACCATCTGGAGCTGGCCGGGCTGCTTGGCCACCAGGTTGACATGCAGGTCAAAGCCGCCCAGTTGAACCATAAAGACTTGGCGCTTGTTGCCCAGTGCCGTGCGCGCGCCAATCAGCCGCGCCACCATCTTGAGCTGGCTGGCCAACGAATTGCCCATGGGGAA
>JANNFW010000396.1:0-5424 GCA_031380235.1 Rhodoferax sp.
ACAAGGGCAGCGTGCGAGTGGGCGGCGATAAATTTGACGAAGCCATCATTAACTACATTCGCCGCAATTACGGCATGCTGATTGGCGAGCCCACGGCCGAGGCCATCAAGAAGAGCATTGGCTCGGCGTTTCCAGGCTCCGAAGTCAAGGAGATGGAAGTGCGCGGGCGCAATTTGTCTGAAGGCGTGCCGCGCAGCTTCACCATTTCCAGCAACGAGATCCTCGAGGCCTTGACAGATCCGCTGAACAACATCGTCTCCGCCGTCAAAAACGCGCTGGAGCAAACGCCGCCGGAGCTGGGCGCCGACATTGCCGACCGCGGCATGATGCTGACCGGTGGCGGCGCGCTGTTGCGTGACCTGGATCGCCTGCTGGCCGAAGAAACCGGCCTGCCGGTGCTGGTGGCCGAAGACCCCTTGACCTGCGTCGTGCGCGGCTGCGGCATCGCATTGGAGCGCATGGATCGCATGGGGTCCATCTTCACGTCGGAATGATCGGTGTCGCATGACGGCGCTTAACGACGCTTAACAGCCGCTGAGACACTTTGGCAAATGACCATCGTCACTGATTCATTTGTCCAACCCACCCCGCTATGCCATTAGGGACTCTGGATCGAACGCCGCCGCCCTTCTTCCGCCAGGGGCCATCGGCGATGTCCAAATTGACGCTGTTCAGCGCCATGGCGCTTTTCCTGATGGTGGCGGACACCCGGTTCAAAGTAACCCAGCCGCTGCGCGTGGTGGTGGCCAGCGCCTTGAGGCCAGTGCAATGGGCGGTGATGCAGCCGATCATCTGGACACAGGGCGGCGGGCAGTACCTCGAATCGCTTCAAACCGCGCAGTCCAATGAAGCACTTGCCCAACAAAAGATGGGGCTGTTGTCGCAACGCGCCAACCAGGTGGAGCAACTCACGCTGGAGAACACCCGCCTGCGCCAGCTATTGGCCTTGCGCGAGCGCATCGCTGCGCCTTCGCAGGCGGCCCAGGTGCTGTATGACGCGGCCGACCCGTATGCCCGCAAGGTGATCATCGACAAGGGCCTGACGGTGGGCATCAAAGCCGGCTCGCCGGTGATTGATGAATCGGGCGTGTTGGGCCAAGTCACCCGCGTCTACCCGTATGTGAGTGAGGTGACGCTGGTGACCGACCGCGACCAGGCCATCCCCGTGCTGAACACCCGCACCGGCGTGCGTGGTGTTGCCTATGGCGATGGAAGTTTGAGTTCGGGTGCGATGGAACTGCGCTATATGCCCGCCAATGCTGATGTGCAGGTGGGAGATATGCTCAGCACCAGCGGTGTGGACGCACTTTACCCGCCGGGCTTGCCTGTGGCACAGGTCGAGCGAGTTGAGCGACGCTCAGACAGCGCTTTCGCCCGTATCTATTGCAAACCGATGGCCCAAGCCGGGGCTACCGCGCACGTGATGGTGCTGACCCCCGTTGAGGCGCAGGTGGCTGATCGGCCTGCGGCTGACCCATTGCCCGCCGTTGGCGGTAAAAAGGGAGCAAAAAAATGATCATGCGCCAAGGCCAGCAGCTGCTGCTGCCCGCCAACCCCCTGTTCATCTGGATGAGTTTGATTTTGGCCCTGTCGCTCAACATGCTGCAAAACATGGGGCTGTGGGGGCGTGCCGCCTGGGTACCCGATATATTGGCCTTGGTGCTGGTTTTTTGGAGCGTGCACCAGCCGCAGCGGGTAGGCATTGGCACCGCGTTTTTCTTCGGGCTTTGCATGGACGTGCATCAAAGCTCGCTGTTGGGCCAGCATGCATTGGCTTACTCCGTGCTCAGCTTCCTGGCGATCGCCATTCACCGGCGCCTGCTGTGGTTCAGCGTGCCGTCGCAAGCATTGCAAGTGCTGCCGCTGTTCATCGCAGCGCACGCGATTGAGCTGATCATTCGCATGTTTGGTGGGGGTGCGTTTCCGGGTGTGTTGATGTTGACCGCTCCGTTCATTGAAGCGGCGCTGTGGCCCTTGGTCAGCATTATTTTGTTGGTGCCGCAACGCCGTGCGCCGAACCCCGATGCGAATAGGCCTTTATGACCCCCACGCTCGTCACTTCGTGTACTTCGCTGCCCCCCGAGGGGGCTGCCTTGCTTGGGGCGGCCCGGCGCGGCGGCATTCGCTATGACCGAGCTTAGAAACGTTGAAGCTGATCTGGCGCGTTTTCGCGTTCGGATATTCGTGGCCACGCTGGCAGTGATCGCGTGCTTTTTGTTGCTGGCGGGCCGGCTGGTCTACTTGCAGATCGCGCGCCATGAGGACTTGAAAGAGCAAGCGGAGAACAACCGCACCGCCATCGTGCCCATCGTGCCGAACCGGGGCTTGATTGTGGACCGTAACGGGATCTTGCTGGCGACCAATTATTCCGCCTATACGCTGGAGATCACGCCCGCCAAAGTGGCCAATACCGAGCAGACGATTGAGGCGCTGGCCAAGGTGGTGGATATCTCCGCGCGTGACCGCAAGCGATTCAAAAAACTGCTGGAAGAGTCGCGCAACTTTGAGTCGCTGCCGATTCGAACCCGTTTGACCGATGAAGAGGTGGCCAAATTTGCCGTGCAGCGTTACCGCTTCCCCGGTGTGGACATCAAGGCGCGGCTGTTTCGCAGCTACCCGTTTGGCGAGACGGCCAGTCACGTCATCGGCTACATCGGGCGGGTAAACCAGGCCGAGAAAAAATCCATGGATGATTGGTCGGATGAAGACCAGACCAATTACAAGGGCACCGAATACATTGGCAAGCTGGGCGTTGAACAGAGTTTTGAGTCCACGCTGCATGGCATCACGGGTGTTGATTCGATGGAAACCTCAGCGGGCGGGCGGGCGGTGCGCAAGTTGGCCAGCAGCCCGTCCACGCCGGGCAACACCGTCAAATTGTCCATTGACATCAAGCTACAGAAACTGGCGGAAGACCTGTTTGGCGAGCGGCGCGGCGCACTGGTGGCGATAGAGCCCAAGACTGGCGAAGTGCTGGCGTTTGTGAGCAAACCCACGTTTGACCCGAACCTGTTTGTGGAGGGCATTGACACCGAAAACTGGCAAGCCCTGAACGAGTCGCCCGACAAACCACTGCTGAACCGCGCACTGCGTGGCACCTACCCGCCAGGGTCCACCTACAAGCCTTTCATGTCGCTGATTGCGCTGGAGACGGGTGCGAGAACGCCCGAGCAAACCATCAGTGACCCCGGCTATTTCATGTTTGGCGGACACCGCTTTCGTGACGACAAGGAGGGCGGCCACGGTAGCGTCAATATGTACCGCTCCATCGTGCAATCGTGCGACACCTACTACTATATTTTGGCCAACGACCTCACGGTGGACGTGATGCACGCACAGCTCAGGCGCCTCGGGTTTGGCGAGTTGACGGGCATTGACATTCAAGGTGAAGTGCGCGGCCTGCTGCCTTCAACCGACTGGAAGAAGCGGGCCTTCAAACGTGCTGACCAGCAAAAGTGGTATTTGGGTGAAACCATCTCGCTGGGCATTGGCCAAGGCTACAACAACTTCACCATGCTGCAACTGGCATCTGCCACCGCCACGCTGGCCAACAACGGTATCAAGATGAAGCCGCACCTGGTCAAGGAAGTGGTGGACGTGATGACCAAGGCGCCGACCACCACCACGCGCGAGGCGGCCGGCGAATCAGTCGCCAAGCCCGCCAACATTGACATCATCCGCGCCGCCATGGTGGGCGTGAACGTCGAGGGCACCGGAGCCAACGCATTCCGGGGTGCGGGCTACACCAGCGGCGGCAAAACGGGCACCGCGCAGGTGATTGCCATCAAGCAGGGTGAAAAATACGACGCTAAGAAAATCGATGAGCGTCACCGCGACCACGCCTTGTTCATCGCCTTTGCACCCGCAGACGACCCCAAAATCGCGCTGGCCATCCTTGTAGAGAATGCGGGTTTTGGGGGCGCCAACTCGGCCCCGATCGCGCGCCGGGTGTTCGACTACTGGCTGTTGAATCAACACCCCAACCCGGAAGACATGGCTGCTGTGCAAAAGGGCCAAGCCCCAGCGCCGATTGGCAAGCCCATCCCGGCGGCGCAGATGCCCTGGCCGCCTGGGGCGGCGGCGGGACAGGTTGCTGCGTCAGCGCCTGCATCTGCCGCGTCACCGCAATTGGCCACGTCTACATCCGTTAAAGTCCCCTAGCTTTACGGTGACCTAGCCGAAGGCCCTCGCACGGATAATGTTTGCTATATATTATATAGCTTATTATGCATGCAACACGAGAGCTAGATGCCTTTTTGATTCGTGAAAAGGCAGGCGGACTCAAAATCCAAGTGCAACACTACCATTGATTAACAAAGGAGTGTTGTATGCAAAGTGTGGAAAAGAGCTATGAACATCTGAGTCTTGAAGAGCGCGCACTGATCCAGGCCAGCCTGAAGCTGGGGCTCTCGCTGCGGGCCATAGGGCGCGAACTGAACCGAGCGGCCTCCACCATCAGCCGCGAGCTCAAGCGCTGCGGCTGGCGTGGCCCGGACATGGTGACACCGGCCTGGCCCGCCGTGGGACGCGGTGTCAACGGCTACTGGTGCGAGTCAGCGCACCGTCGCGCGCTCAGGCTGGCGGCCCAACCCAGAGTCGCTGCCAAGCTGGTGATGGGCAACTCCTTGTGGACGGATGTTCTGACTGCGCTGGCCAGCGGCTTGTCACCCCAGCAGGTAAGCGGCACACTGGCGCGCATGCAGCCACCTCAACGCATCAGCCACGAGGCCATCTACAGCGCCCTGTATGCCATGCCTCGCGGTGAACTGCGCGCTGAAGTGCTCAAACTGCTGCGCAAGTCGCACAAACAGCGCAGGCCCCGCGCTGCCGGTGAAGACCGCCGGGGGCTGATTCCCAACATGACCGGCATTGAGGAGCGCCCCCTGGAGGTTGAAGACCGTCTGGTACCGGGGCACTGGGAGGGAGACCTGATCAAAGGGGCGGGCAACCAGTCCCAAGTGGGCACCCTGGTGGAGCGCAAGACCCTGTTCACCCTCTTGGTGCAGGTGCCCCGGGCGACTGCGGCCTGCACGGCCAACAGCTTCATTGGCGTGCTCAAGCGCGTGAACAGCCAGATGCGCCTGTCGCTGACCTATGACCAGGGCCGTGAGATGGCGCATCACGAACATCTGGCCCGTCAAACGGGCATGAAGGTGTACTTCGCCCACCCGCACAGCCCTTGGGAGCGGGGCATCAATGAGAACACCAATGGGTTGCTGCGCCAGTACCTGCCCAAAGGCTCGGACTTGAGTGGCTACACCCAGGCCCAACTGGACGACATTGCCTTCATGCTCAATGCGCGCCCGCGTAAGTCTTTGGGCTGGAAGTGTCCGGCTGAACTGTTCCTGCCCAAGGGCGCTTTCGACTTCCAAGCTTACTGGGCCGCTAAACTCAAAACTGTTGCACTTGGGGCCTGAATCCGCC
>JANNFW010000401.1:0-6046 GCA_031380235.1 Rhodoferax sp.
GAAAAGCTGCAAACCACCTTGCAGGCGCGCTTGGGCGAGAGCTTCAAGCAGGTGGCCGACCGGCTGGAGCAAGTCCACAAAGGCTTGGGCGAAATGCAGACGCTGGCGGCGGGCGTGGGTGACTTAAAGCACCTGCTGACCAATGTCAAAACACGTGGCATTTTTGGCGAGGCGCAGTTGGCGGCTTTGCTGGAGCAGGTGTTTGTGCCCGACCAATACGCCGCGCAAATCGCCACTCGCCCCAACAGCAAAAACGTGGTTGATTTCGCCATCAAGCTTCCGGGCCGCTCCGACAGTGGCGACCCACTGTGGTTGCCCATCGACGCAAAGTTTCCCAACGAAGACTACGAGCGGCTGCTGGACGCGCAGGGCCGTGCCGATGTGGCGGGGGCCGAAGCAGCGGGCAAGGCGCTGGAGCAGCGCATCCGGCTAGAGGCCAAATCGATGGTCGAAAAGTATGTCGAGCCGCCGTACACCACGGATTTCGCGATTCTTTTCTTGCCCACAGAAGGCCTGTACGCCGAAGTGCTGCGCCGCCCCGGTTTGATGGAAGCCTTGCAACGCGAGCATCGCATCACGCTCGCTGGCCCCACGACCTTGCTGGCCATCATGAGCTCGTTCCAAATGGGCTTTCGCACGCTCGCATTGGAGAAGCGTTCCAGCGAGGTCTGGCAAGTGTTGGGAGCCGTCAAGACCGAGTTTGGCAAGTTTGGCGGCATGCTGGACAAGGCGCGCGCACAGACTGAAACCGTGCTAAAAACCCTGACCGATGGCGACATTCGCAAACGCGCGATGGACAGAACCTTGCGCCAGGTCGAAGCCCTGCCTGAGGCCCAATCGCAGGCTTTGTTGCCGTCTGACAAAGATCTGGACAAAGAACCCGACGAAGGCTAGGCCGGGTGTCTTCGGCCCCAGCCCCCCGCAACTCCCGCCGAGCACTCGCACGCCTGATCGCCGGGCACGTCTGCCTGCACGCCAGCATGGCGGGAATGCGCATGGCTGCACCGCTGCTGGCTTTGCGCGAGGGTTATGGCCCTATCGCCGTCGGCGTTTTGCTGGCTCTGTTTGCCATCACGCAAGTCTTTCTAGCGCTGCCCGCGGGCCGATACGCGGATCGCAACGGTTTGAAGAAGCCGATGGGCTTGGCGGTGATCGCCGCGGCGTCGGGCTGCGCGTTCGCCGTGGTGTTCCCCGTGTTCGGTGTACTGTGCTTTACGGCCATCATGACGGGCGGTGCTACCGGGGTGGCCTCCATCTCCATGCAACGCCATGTAGGGCGCGCCGCTGCGGATGCCACCGAGCTTAAAAAAGTCTTCAGTTGGCTGGCGATTGGCCCAGCCATTTCCAACTTTGTGGGGCCGTTTTCGGCGGGGCTGCTGATCGACTATGCCGGGGTGTGGCTGGGCGGGCAGGCGGCCGATACCAACGGCTTTCGGGGCGCGTTTTTGCTGATGGCGCTATTGCCGCTGACCACTTGGGCCTGGATTCGCCACACGGTCGAGTTGCCTCCCGTTGTCACGCCGGAAAACGCGCCGCCCAAACGAGCCTGGGACTTGCTGCGTCAACCCATGATGCGTCGCCTGATGATCGTCAATTTGCTGCTGGCATCTTGCTGGGATGTTCACACCTTTGTGGTGCCGGTGATTGGGCACGAGCTGGGCTTTAGCGCCTCGGTCATCGGTACGATCTTGGGTGCGTTTGCCGTGTCAGCCACGCTGATTCGCATCGTGCTGCCGATGGTCGCGTCGCGCATTCACGAGTGGGCGGTGCTGGCCATCGCCATGGGCTGGACGGCGCTTCTGTTCGCCATTTACCCGCTGCTGACCACGCCGTTGGCGATGGGCATTTGCTCCGTGCTGCTCGGTCTGGGCTTGGGGGCTGTGCAACCGATGATCATGAGCACGCTGCACCAAATCACCCCTGAAGCCCGCCAAGGTGAAGCGCTGGGCCTGCGCCTGGTGGCGATCAACGGCTGCAGCGTTGTCATGCCCGTGCTGTTTGGCGCGATGGGCACGGCGGTGGGGGTGTCGCTGGTGTTTTGGGTGGTGGGTTCAGCGGTGGGCTTGGGTGCGCGGCTGGGTTGGATGCTGCGGGCTGAGCCCCATTCACAGAGTGCAAAGGGGAAAATTTCGCCATGATCGCGGGATTTGAACAATGGCAGCAATGGGACATGGCGTTGCGCGGCGCGGCCACCTCGCTGCTGCTGTTTCACGTCGTCCACATTCTGCGCAGTGCCTTGCCCAGTGCCCGCCGCTGGGCGCTGGCGGCATTTGTCAGTTCTATTTTGAGCTACATGCTGTGTTCGCACCCGTCCGCCAGCAGTTTCAGCCCGTGGGTCAAAGTCCCGTCCTTGAGTCTGTGCCTTATGTCCGCGCCCCTGCTTTGGCTTACGGTACAGATCGTGTTCGATGACCGCTATCGATGGTCAACGCTCAAAGCGGCTTTGCTGCTGGGCGCCCTGGCTTTGGGCTGGGCTGCATTTACGAGCACTGGCGGCTGGACGGTGGCACTCCTCCACAAAGCGGTGCAAATCGCCTTTGCCGTCGCAACGCTTTGGAGCGTTTTCAAAAACTGGCACAGCGACCTGGTCTCCACCCGGCGCACGCTGCGCGGTTGGGTGGCGGGCGGGCTGGGTGTTTACGTGCTGGTGGTGGTCTGCGTGGAGCTTTTCTATCTGGGCGGGCAGGCCCCGCAGGAACTCAGTCTGCTTCATCTGGCGGGCATCACGGCAGCATCAGGCCTGGTGGCTTTGGTGATTGCCAAACATCCGCTGGAGCATTGGTTTGCGGCCATGCCGATGTTGGTGGATCAACCGCCGCTTCCCGTTGAAATTGCGCTGACATCGCCGCCCCCCATGCTGGATCGCAAAGCCGCCATCAGCGCGCGCCTCACCCACGCCATGGTCCACAAGCGCGCCTACGCACAAGAGGGCTTAACGCTGGCTCAATTAGCCCAACAAGTCGATGCCACGCCCGTGCAACTGCGTGAAGTCATCAACCAAACTCTGGGCTACCGCAACTTCAACGACTTTTTGCACCACTACCGAATCGACGAAGCCGCCCAGCGCCTCTTGGTGCAGGACTTGCCGATCTTGAGCATCGCGCTGGATGTCGGTTATGGCTCGATTGGGCCTTTCAACCGCGCCTTCAAGCAGATCAAGGGCGTAACGCCGAGTGAGTTCAGGGTGCAAAAGTCCTCGGTTTAAGCGGTTTTACTACGTTTGTAGTAAAAATGAGTCTAAAATGACCATTTTGCTTGCCAAAAGTCCGTCAAAGGCCAAATTATGAATAGAATTTGACTCTAGCTCTCGATTATTATAGATAGTTTGATATCTATTTAATAGCAAATTCTTCGTCATCTTCCTCCTCACCCGCTAAGTCAGCACAACGATTTTGCCGCCCGCTTGGTTGTCTTCCATGCAGCGATGCGCCCGCGCGATGTCGTCCAGGTGAAAAACCTTTCCCACTTGAATGTGCAGCGTGCCCGCCGCGATCTGCTCGACCAGTTGCTCCAGCGGCGTGCGCATGAAATCATCAGACGCTCCTGAGTAGGTCGTCAGGCAAACGGCTGTTGGGACTGCTTCCATCGGGCTGAAATCGGCAAAGGACCACTGGTTGCCAACAATGCCCGTCATACAAACGATCCCCTGCTGGCGGGCGCAATGGAGTGAGTCCAGGAGCGTTGTGGTGCCTACCAACTCCAGCACTTTGTCAAAACCACTTGGAAACACTTCCTTGACTTGTTCAGCGATCAAGCCGGTATCGATGAACACCTGATCTACGCCGTTGGCCCGAAGAACACTTTCTCTTGCAGAATTGCGCGTGGTTGCCGCGACGTAAGCTCCATGGCTTTTGGCGATGGTAGCGGCTGCCAGGCCCACCGAGGTTGTGCCCCCACGGATCAGCAGGCGCTCGCCCTTTTCAAGACGAAGCGATTTGAAAAGCGAACCCCATGCGGTTTGCAGCATCTCGGGTACGGCACCCAACGTTTCCCACGGCAATTCGGTTTTTATGGTTTGAACCTGCGACACAGGCACGCAGGTGTATTCCGCGTAACTGCCATCAAACTCTCGACCCATGCCGCCCATGGCTGTCGCAACAATATCGCCTTTGCAAAATTCCTGGCCAGGCGCTTCCTCCACCAGACCCACCGCCTCGATGCCAAGGATGCGTGGGAACTTGACGCCAGGCGAATGTCCTTGCCGGGTGAACATCTCTGAGCGGTTTAGCCCGAACGCCTTGACGCGAATCAACACTTCTCCGAGCTGTGGCGTGGGGATCCGGCGATTCTCAATTTTTAGAACCTCCGGCCCTCCTGCGTCATGGATCACTGCGGCTTTCATCATCTTCATGGTCATGCCCAATTACGTCAGGTAATGCGTCAGGTTTTTGCGCAAGTTTAATTGCCAACAGGTCGATCCTTCGTAGTGAGATCTGTCGCGATTTTGCAGACGCACTCCCTGCCGTGGCTGCTCGATCAACGGGTTTAGAGAGTTTTACATTTTTTTACTACATTTGTAGTAACAATGAGCCCAAAGTGGCGTTTTGAACGGCCCAAAGCCTCCGAGATGCCAAATTGTTAATAGAATAAGCCGTTAGCTCTCGAGTAACATGCATAAATAGCTACGTAAAATATAGCAATCTTAACCTGACCTGGTCGCCAAATTCCACTGAAAACGCAATTCGGCCATATTCGGCCATACCCGCTCATAAATCGGCCAGCTTCGCGCACGAATCGGCGAGATCAAAAAGCCGCGTTTTCCTAAAGTTCGCTCACCCGGCCATTTTGCGCCGGGTGGCTCAAACTTTTAAGGGAAATCATGACTTTCACACAACTTTTGCCAGAGCTTCCGGCGACAGCCGCAGGCATCATCGGTGTCGACTTTTTGCGTTACTTTTTGTCCGCCGCTGCCGTTTACTGGTTGGCTTGGTGGGTTTTTGGCGTTGCCTTGGCGGGGCGCAAGATCATGGATGTACCCCCCAAACCGGGCCAGAAAATGCGCGAATTCAAAAATTCACTGGTCACCGTGTTGATTTTCGGCAGCACGGGCACCTTCATTTTCACCATGACCACGCTGGGTTACACGCAGATTTACGAGAACCTGGCGGACTACGGCTGGGCCTGGTGGTGGGCCAGCCTGCTGCTCATCATCGTGCTGCACGATGCCTGGTTTTACTGGACGCACCGCCTGCTGCATCGCCCGTGGTGGTTTGCCAAGTTTCACAGCGTGCACCACCAGTCCGTTCACCCCACACCTTGGGCTGCCTACAGTTTTCACCCGGTTGAGGCGGTGATTCAAGCGCTGTTTTTCGCCATCGTTGTGCACGTCATCCCGATGCATCCGCTGGTGCTGTTTATCTTCATGACTTGGATGAACGTGCGCAACGCCGTGGGCCACAGCGCGTATGAGCTGATGCCCTGGCGTGCCTGCACGACCGGGCCACTGCGCTGGCTGCTCACTAACTCCCACCATCACTTTCACCATGCTGTGGGCAAAGGCAATTTTGGCTTGTACTTCACGTGGTGGGATCGCTGGATGGACACGGAGGATGTGCGCTACATCGCCAATGGGGATGCGCGTTTTATCGCGGGTTCCAACGCCAACACGGTTAAGGAGGCCATATGAAGAACCTCATCAACTTACATTTAACGCTGGTTTTAGCGGCGTTCATGCCGACGGCCCAGGCGCAAACCTCCGCTTCGCTGCTCGACGAATGGTGGACACCCGGCTTCAACGCCCGCGTGAAGCTGGCAGTGTGTGATGACAAGCTCTGCGGCACCATCGTCTGGGCATGGGACGACCAGCCGACCGGCGCGACGGACAAACGCCCGCTGGTCGGCCAGCGCATCATCAGCGGCATGAAGTTGGAGCCGAAATCGCCCGAGAAGAACGGTGACAAAGCAAGCGACAAGGTGCCGACCAACGCATCAATCTACGCCGGAAGCATCTACAACCCTGAAGACGGCAACACCTACAAAGCCACCATGCGCCTGAAAACACCCAACACGCTGATCGTGGCGGGCTGTGTGCTGTTCATCTGCCAAG